>NZ_JBGVMC010000233.1:0-2295 GCF_045124615.1 Succinivibrio sp. | reverse complement strand
ACAATGAAATAGAAAAGGCGGGAATGGCAAGAGTAAAGCTTGCAGATTATGAAAGTGCCGCTGTATTAAAGCTTCTTGAAAAGACTGGTTTTAAGGCTTGTGATATTGTTGCTGTAGGCTCTCATGGTCAGACTGTAAGACACTGTCCTGACAGGCATTTTTCAATTCAGTTGGATGATGGTGCAAGAATAGCTGCTAAAACTGGTATTGATACAGTCTGTAACTTCAGAGCTGCAGATATTGCAAACGGTGGAAACGGAGCTCCACTGACTCAGGCTTTTCATAGTGTACTTTTTGGCTCTGATAAAAAGACATTTGTTTTAAATCTAGGTGGTATTGCAAATGTAAGTGTAATTGACAATGATGAAAACCACACTGTCCTGTGCGCATATGATATTGGACCTGCAAATACACTTATAGATACTGTTTTAAGAATGATTTTCAAAAAGAAATTTGATAAGGATGGAGAAATTGCAAAAAACGCAAAGGTCATGCCGTCTCTTCTGCAGGAGTATCTGTCTAATCCTTATCTTTCAAAACCTGCTCCAAAATCCACAGGCAGGGAAACATTCAACGCAGATATGATAAAAGAAGAGCTTTTCATCGCTATGAGCAATGAGGAGTACGCAAGAGATCTTGTAGCCACACTTACTGAATTTACCGTAATTGCATGCGTAAATGAAATAAGAAAGATAATCTATAAATATTCTATAAATGATTCACGACTTATTGTCTGTGGCGGAGGTGCTTTTAACAGATTCATGATGGATAGAATGAGAGAACTTCTATCTAAGAACAATGTTGAATTCTATACAGCAGATGCACTTGGCATTGACTCTAAACTTATTGAAGCACATGCCTTTGCTTATTTTGCATATATGTTTACTCACAGACGCCCATTAAATCTTAAGGATTCCACAGCCTGCGCTAAGAATTCTGTGTTAGGATGCATGTTCCCTGCAACTAGATAGGATCCAAGATTAAAAATGACTTTGTTTAAACTCTACCCACTGATTCAGGCTCTTATTATTGTCATTTTCTTTATAAGACCGATTAGATGTTCACTTAAAACAAAGCTAATAATATCTGCCATACTTCTTGTAGGTACATTCAAGCTTTATGTGTTTATTTTTACAGGCGGAAATGCAATGGATCCGAAACTGTCAAGAATATCCACAATGTTCTTATCATGCATGTATTTTTCAAGTCTTATGGTACTGATGCTGACTATCTTCAGAATGTGCATCAATGGTCTGTACAAGGCAGTAAGACGAAACATCTCAAAATTCATTATAAATCCGTATTCTTTAAGATATGCTCTTTTGTCTGTAATAGTGTCATTGCTTCTTGGCACTGTAAGTGTATACAACGGCTTTAAGGCGGCATCTCTTTGCAGTTATACAGTAAATATCGACTCTCTGTCCCCTCTTGCTGATGGTATGAGAATAATACATTTATCCGATCTGCACATAAGCGCACCTACAACAAAAGATGAGATTGAGGAGATTGTAAAAGAGGTAAATTCAAGAAATGCCGAGATAATTGTTATCACAGGCGATCTGGTTGACGGAGAGGTTGAATATCTTAAAAAGAAAACTGATATTCTGTTTAAACTCAAGGCAAAATACGGTGTATATGCAGTATCAGGAAATCATGAATTCTACTCAGGATATGACGAATGGATAGAATACTTCAACAAAGGTGGTATAAAATTCCTTGAAAATGATTCTGTAACCATTTTTGATAATGACTATCCTCTTTTAAATATCTGTGGAGTCACTGATGCTACAGCCTATAAATATTCAGATAAAAAAGCTGACATTCCATCAGCTATCAAGAATGTTGTTTCTGATGCGCCTGTTATTTTTCTGACACATCAGCCAAAGGTTGCAGATGAACTATCAGCAATATCAGATCTTACCTTGGCAGGTCATACACACGGTGGTCTTTTCCCAGTACTTAAATCATTGGTAGCTGCTGCAAATCACGGTTATGTCAGTGGTTTTTACACTATAGGCAAGGAAAAGATGATTGTTAGCAATGGTACAAGAATATGGGCAGGTATTCCTCTTCGTCTTAAGACGCCGGCTCAGATTATTGAAATCACACTGAAAAGAACAAATTCATTCTAAAAAACAGATACAAAAGATCTGATTTAAGATTTAATCTATCTATATATTCTTAGCAAAAAATCCCGCTTAATACAGCGGGATTTTCTAACTTTGATTCTTAGTCAAGCTGATTAACAAGCTTAAATTAGAGCATTGTTGCTCTTAACTGCTCGCCAGACAGGGT
>NZ_JBGVMC010000232.1:0-5643 GCF_045124615.1 Succinivibrio sp. | reverse complement strand
ATCTCTGTAGGAATGTCCAATATAGAGCAGAAAACAGAAAGTTTTTCTGAGTATTATGAGGTTATGTTACCTCTTCCAAAAGAGTACAGATTCAATCCAGAGCATACTGGAAATTTTGAAATATTCATGATGATTGAGGTTTTAAAATATCTTGCTGTCAGAAAAGAGTATGTAGGCTTTGGTTATTACCTTGAAAAGGAAAACGGTTTTAGTGCTCATACTTCCTTTAATGCGGTTATGTTAAGTGCTCTTGGTGACTTTAATGATGATTATCAGCAGATAAAGCTTGAAGATAAAGTCATTAAACTTTATCAGCTGATACCTTTAAAGCCTTTTGAACTTAATTATAGAAAACATCACTCAGCAGAAGAGCTACTCAATGTTTTTAAGGAAAACAGGATCGCGTTAACACCTTTTATTGCTACTCGTGATGATGTACTAGGAAAAGTAAGAATAACTGAAAAATAAATAGCTAATAGTGTAAAATACAGACAGTTTAAAAAGAGAATTGAAATATGGAACAGCTAAATGGTGCACAGCAGGTAGTAAGAGTACTTGAAGATCTGGGCGTTACAAGGATCTTCGGATATCCAGGAGCTGCTGTTACAGATATATATAACGAATTACTTGATTCAGAAAAGATCACTCATACACTTGCAAGACATGAACAGGGCGCTGTTCATATGGCAGATGGTTATGCAAGAGCAACAGGTAAGGTTGGTTTTGCCATCGTAACATCAGGTCCTGGTGCTACAAATACCGTTACAGCACTTGCAACTGCATATGGTGATTCTATTCCTCTGGTTCTTATTACAGGTCAGGTGAGTACCTCTTTAATTGGTACAGATGCTTTCCAGGAAGTTGATACCATGGGGGTTACTCGTCCTGTTGTTAAGTACAGTTTCTTATGCAAGAAGCCTGAGGATATTGCAAAGAATTTAAGAAAGGCTTTTTATATTGCCTCAACAGGAAGAAAAGGGCCTGTTGTAGTTGATATTCCAAAGGACTGTCAGAACCGTTCATATTTCTTTGATTATGATCCAACATCTGACGTTTCTATCCGTTCATACAATCCAACAGTATTTGGTCATAAAGGTCAGGTTAAGAGAGCTGCAAAGTTGCTTTGCGATGCTAAAAAGCCTGTAATGCTCATTGGTGGCGGTGTTGTACAGGGCAATGCTACACAGGAGATAATGACCATTGCAAAGAAACTGAATTTGCCTGTAGCAAGTACACTTATGGGTATCAGCGGTTATCCATGCTCTGACAGTCAGTATCTTGGTATGCTTGGCATGCATGGTCTTTATGAGGCAAATGAGGCTTTACATCATTCAGATGTTATTTTTGCTGTTGGTACCAGATTTGCTGATAGAGCAACCAACAAGGTTTCAAAATTCTGTCCAGAAGCTACTATTATTCATATTGATGTTGATCCTGCTTCTATCTCAAAAACAGTTCAGGCACATGTACCTATCGTAGGTGATGCAAAGACCGTATTAAATCAGGTTATTCAGGCTCTCAACGAGCTAGATGCAAAGGTAAATCCAGCACTGTATGCCTGGTGGACTCAGATTGAAGAGTACAGAGCAAAGAAATGTCTTTCATATAAGAAGCCTGAGGATGTAATAAGACCACAGGAAGTTATTGAATGCATTTCAAGACTTTCTCATGAGCTGAATCTTGATCCATATGTTACAACTGATGTTGGTCAGCATCAGATGTTCACAGCTCAGTATTTCAAGTTTGAAACTCCAAGACACTTTTTAACATCTGGAGGTCTTGGAACAATGGGACTTGGTTTCCCTGCTGCAATCGGTGCTCAGTTTGCTCTTCCTGATGCAAAGGTAATCTGTATTTCAGGTGACGGTTCATTCCAGATGAATATGCAGGAGCTTGCTGTATGCCGTAAGTATAATCTGCCAGTTAAGGTATTTATACTTGACAATTCAGTACTTGGAATGGTTCGTCAGTTCCAGACTGTATTCTATGACAGACGCTACAGTGCAACCAATCTTGACGGAAATCCTGATTTTGTAATGCTTGCTCAGGCTTATGGATTTAAGGGTATCAGAATTACCAAACGTGATGATCTTGAAAGCACTATTAAGGAAGTTCTGCTTTCAGATGAATTTACATTAGTTGATGTTATTACAGATATCAATACTAAGGTTATGCCTTGGCAGAGAGCAAACGGATCAATGGTTGATATGATGTTAAATGAGGAGGAGTGCTAATGAGACGCGTTATTTCAATTTTATTAGAGAATGAGGCTGGTGCTCTTTCACGTGTTGTAGGTCTGTTTTCTCAGCGTGGATACAACATTGACAGTTTAACAGTTGCTCCAACTGACGATCCTACCTTGTCTCGCTGCACTATTTTAACAACAGGTGATGCTGATGAGGCAGAGCAGATCACAAAGCAGCTTCACAAGCTTGTATGTGTGTACAGAGTATCTGCCCTTGAAGAAGAAACTGAAGGTGGAATTGAGCGCGAAATGATCCTTGTAAAGGTATCAACTCCCAACAGAAATGTAAGAGATGAGGTAAAAAGCCTTGCTGATATCTTTAAAGCAGAAATCATTGATGTCAATGCAGAGATCTTCACTCTTCAGTATGTAGGTACCTCAGAGCAGACTGATAACTTTATTCAGACTCTGTGCAAGCTTGCAGAGGTTGTTGAGGTTGTACGTTCAGGCGTTCTTGGAATCGCTAAGGGCTCACACTATATGCGAGGATAATAATCGCACATAAAACAAAACAACAAAAAAAAACGGATCATACAAAATATGATCCGTTTGTGATCCAGTAACTATACTAATCCAGTACAGTAAGCTGCTCTTTGGCAGCATCTATAGTAACCCCCTCAAGCTCTTTGAATTTTCTAGTTGAGTTTTCATCAAATCTTGAGAGCATGGTCTTTAAGTTGTCCTTACCATTTCTAAGTCTTGCATCAACTTCATGAATTGCACTCTGGAACTTGTTACCAGCTTTGATAGCATCATCAAGAGAGGATTCAATATTAGAGAATTTAGAGATAATTCTCTGAGCTAATTTTGCGAGATCTTTCATATGCTCAGTCTGCTCTGATAGGATCCAAAGATTTGAAACAACTCTCAATGATGGCATCAAAGAGGAAGGAGATACAAGGTAAATCTTGTTTTTTGCAGCCTTGTCATACATTGTAGGATCGTCTCTTAGAGCAACTGATAGTGCATCATCTACAGGTACGAACATGAATACAAAACTAGGTGAATTCATCTGTTCATATGAGCTGTAATCCTTTTTAATCAGTTCATCAAGATGTTTCCTGATTGACTGGCAGTGATCTTTTAAGGCTGAGCTTCTTTGGGCATCATCTGATGCATTTATGTAATCAATATATGCAGTAATAGAGCATTTTGCATCGATTATGATGCATTTTTTCTCAGGAAGAAATACTACAGCATCAGGTCTGCCTCGATCACCTGAAGCATTGAAGCCTGCAACTTCTCTTTGATACTCAATACCCTTTACTAAACCTGCGCTGTCTAAAACTCTCTCAAGCTGCAGTTCTCCCCACATACCTTGAGATTTACCACCCTGTCTTAATGCTTTTGTCAGATCTTCAGCCTGTTTTGATAGAGTAGAGTGGCTCATTTCAAGTAGTTCAATTTCCTTTTGCAGTTCTCCATGACGTTTTGCAGTGGTTTCCTGGCTGTCATTTAAGAGTTTTTTGAAATTGGTTAATTCTTCTTTTAAAGGATTAACAACTGTTGATAATGTCTGATTTGAGTTTTTGTTCAAATCCTCAGATGCATTTTTTACTAGCTCATGGCCCATGACTTTAAGCTGTTCTTGTAATTCCTTATAAGAGGCATCAAATCGTTTTTGCTGCTCATCAAAAAGCTGTTCAGATGTGTTGATTTTTGCAGATAGATTAGAATTCTTTGCAATTAGCTCTCTATTCTGACTATCAAGTTCCTGATTGAGTTTTTTAAGCTCAGTCAGTTCATTTTCATAATTAAGACAAGTATTCTTTTGAACATTCAAATCAGATACCAGCTGTAATTTTTCATTTTGTGCAAAAACAAGCTGTTCTTCAAGAATAGCTATCTTTGATTGTAAATCAGTACGGCTTTTTTCAATTCCTTGTAAAGTTGAATAGAGGCTTGCCTTTTCAACTTCAGCTTCAGTTTTTTCCTGCTTTTGTTTTAGAAGTGAAAATACAAGAAATCCAATAAATCCTGTCAGAAGAATAACTAACATAAGTAGCAATGATGAAGTAATACTTGTCATGATGTCTCTCTTATATGGGTGAGTTTTTTTAATTCTAGCACAAATTTTATGCAGTGTATAAAAAATATATATTTATACACTATCTATTCTAAATAATCTATTCAACTGTCGAATTGTATTGATTTATCAAGAAACATTATACAAAACAACATAAAAATCGCGTTATGAAAAACTAATTCACTGTGAAATCAGCTAAATCATTTGGCAGAAAAAGGAATTGTTTGGTTTTTCTTTAACACCTTGAAAACCTAAAAGAAACGATAAAAGGCATATATATCAATCCATTTGTACATAAATCACAAATTTTTTGTAAAGGTTTTGAAAATGTGTGACAAATGAACCAAAAAATACACAAAAATAAAAAATAGACTTGTTTTTTTTTTTAGGCGTAAAAATAGACTTGTTCGACAAAAGCATACTAGTCATAAAACTAGATGTACGAACAAATGTGAACTTTATATTTTTTAAAGGATATATATATGATTAAACTCACTCGTGGCGCTTTAACCATGCTTCTAGCCCAATATAGAGGTATTTTAAAGAACGCTTGGATTAAGAATTTCGCAGTTGCTGCTGCTTTAGCTACTACTGTTACTTCAGCTTATGCTGAAGCACAAAAAGTTGAAACTTGGGATGCTGCAGTAAAAACTGGTGAAGGTGCTATTGCTTTAGATGGTACAACTGGTGTTCTAAATATTCAAACATCTGCTGAAATTAAAGGTGCTCAGCAGATTACTATCACTGGTGGTGCTGACCACAAGATTGGTGGTGAAGCTCAAGCTGAAAACATTGTTATCGATTCTAAGGATGAGTCTTCCTTTGCTAACCTTACTATCAATGGTGAGGCTTCAGATGCAGCCTTAACCATTGCTAATAAAACAAGTGATGAAGCTAAGACCACTGGCATTTGGTTAAACAAAGTACAGGTTGGCGTTAATGGTGAAAACACTGCCACTCTTACTGTAAAGACACAACCTGCTTGGATTAAAGATGGTTTTAAAGGTGATGAAAGCAATCAAGCAGATTTTACATCTATTGATACCTTAGAAATCGGTGCAAAAGGTGCTGTAACTGTAGCTGCTGATGGCGGTAAGTTAGGTAAGTTAGATGTTTATGAAAAATTATCCATCGATAAAGGCGGAAAATTAACCAATAACGGAATCCTATGGATGGGTAGAGATGACGAAACCGGCAATGCTACCGAAGTTAAAGTTGATGGTACCTTAACTTCTACAGGTGGACTTTACCTTGATTCTAATAAACTTACTGTAGGTGAAGATGGTGAAGTTAATGTTAGTGGTGCTCTTGGTCTAGATAATACTAATGAAGTTAATATCAACAAAGAGCTTACTGATAAAAAGATCACTTT
>NZ_JBGVMC010000231.1:0-3621 GCF_045124615.1 Succinivibrio sp. | reverse complement strand
TGCTCGTGATTGTGGTGCATTAAAGAGAGAGCGTAAGTTCTCTATTTCAGACTATATTCTGACTTCACTTTCACAGATGAGTAAGTCAACAGAGAAGTCTGAATTTACTCTTCGCTCTGTACATGATGCTTACTTAAGAGGATGCAAAAAGTTAGGTAAATCACTTTTAACTCATAAGTGCATACATAAGCAGTTACAGTCAAAAAATACTCTTGAAGTTATTAAGACTATGTTGTCAGAACTAATGACAGCTACCTTTAGTAAGAGCTTTCTTAAAAATCTTAAGAAGTTCATTAGTGGGGATTTAAAGTCTTTATTAGAAAAACTTAAGGTAGATGACATCATTTTAGTTGACGGCACTGAAATAGACCTATCATACTCATGCACTGATAACTTTGAATGTAAAGGCAAAGGAAGACCACATACTGATGGCTCTGCACCTAGACCTGGTTTAAAGCTTCATATAGCTTTCTCTGTGTTAAGACAAAGTTTCGTATATGTAGAAATCACAGAAGCTGTTGGCTCTGAAAGAGATTCTGTTCTTACTGACAGATTCCATAACTGCCTGATTATCTGTGATAGAGGCTACGTAGACGAAGAGCTTGAACAGAGAATTGCTAATAGTGGTAACCTTTACCTTATCAGAGGTAAATTAAGCACAGCTGCTACCATTGATAGGGCTATTGGTGATGATGGTAAGGCAATACCTAAGTTTAATGGTAAAGCTGTAAATAAATTACCAGCCCATACTTGTGCTGACTTAGATGTTACCTTTGCTTCAGGTCATAAGAACAGAGTTATTGTCCGTTACAAGCCTAACTGTACTGAAGATGATAAAAGTTCTATCTTAAGAACTAATATCCCTAAAGACAGATTAGGAGCTAAACAGATTTACCTGCTCTATAGACTCAGATGGGCCATTGAACTTTTTAACAAAGCAAATAAACGCAGTAACTGCTTAAAAAGCATTAACTCTGCTAATGAGAATATCATTCTATCTTTTATCCTGTTGTCTTTAGCTGTTTCTATCATCAAAACCTTTACCGGGCTTAAATGTGCCAAAGGTAATAGTTTTGAATGGATTTCAATGCTAAAGCTCCATAAACAGAATGACTGCTTTGATGTTTTATTCAATGCCTTACTTTTCCGTAAGTCGTCCACTGTATATCAAATTTTTAAAGATCTTCTCGATGACATAGCTCTGCGCTGTCAAAGAACAAAGCCATCTAATCGAGATATTTCTAAATTGAAAGATCTGCCTACTTTAGTGTGGCAGATCGTTAACCAACCAAATCCTTCTGCTAAAATTGCTTAAGGTCTTGGGTATGATTAAAAATTTTTTATTGGCATAATAAAGTCCCTGCAAAGGGACTTTTTTTCATGTGTAAAAATTGAGCATATTAAATAAATATATCTGTAGAGAGAAGAGACTCATTGTAAATAAATACACAATATTTGTACTATTTGTATTTGCAATAGTGGTGTCCATTCTGACTGGTTGTAAGTTCATTGTTCATGAATTAAATCAAAAGTAATTTTTTTTTGGAGAACAAATGTGATCTGTTTCATATACCGAAAAAAAGAAATTAATATCGTTAAAATAAACAAAGAGTGAAAATCAAATCTTGACATAAGAAAAAAACATTAAAATCGTCTTTGATCCGATGGAATAAGGCGTTTGTGTTATAAAAAAACTCTTTTTTTTAGAGCTTGATCAGATTTTAGAAAATAGTTTTCGTATTTAAAATAAAAGATGTGCATAATACAAACAAGCCTTATATGGCTTAGCTTTGAAACTCAAAGTCAACGATTAACATTCATATTAGGAGTAAGTTGTGAATAAAAGTCAGTTAGTAGATAGCGTTGCTAAGAAGTCTGGTTTAACAATCAAGGATTCAACAGCAGCTGTTAATGCAGTAGTAGATTCAATCAAGGATGCTTTAGCTTCTGGTGATACTGTTACCTTAATCGGTTTTGGTACCTTCTTAGTACGTGAGCGTGCAGCACGTAACGGTCGTAACCCACGTACAGGCGAAATCGTTAAGATCCCTGCAGTTAAGGTTCCTGCATTCAAGCCAGGTAAGACCTTCAAAGATGGCGTAAACAAGTAATACTTACTTAATAATGCGTAAAGAGCCAGGTTAAAGCCTGGCTTTTTAATTTTCTTTTTCTTTATAAAAAAACTCTATAAATCAAGGCAAATAGAGCAATTTAGAATTTAAATTTAGATAAAAAATTCGTATAATAATTAAGTTTTATTAACAGGTTTAGACTCTGGAGTTATAGATAAATGTTATCAGACAAACTGCGTGATGGCGCGCACGGCAAAGTATTTAAATTACTGTTTGTCATTATTATGGTTAGCTTTGTATTTGCTGGTGTCGGCAGCTACATGATTGTTCGTAATGATACTGATCCTGCAAAGATTGGTGAAACAAAGATTTCAGCTAATGTATGGAAGGCTCAGTACGATGATCAGGTTAGAGCAATGCAAAGACAGTATGGCCCTCAGTTCAACAAGGTACTAAGCAATAAGGATGCGGTTTCAGCTTTACGTCTGTCTGTACTTGAGCGATTAATAGACAATGTTGCTGTTAATACTGCTACCTACGAACAGGGTATCAGAATTTCTGACAAGCAGGTTAAAGAGGCAATTGTTAAGGAAAAGGCATTCCAGAAGAACGGTAAGTTCTCTCAGGAGCTTTTTAATGCAGCTACAAGAAATATGGGTTCAAGCCCAGACAGTTTTGCAAATTCAGTAAGAAACGATCTTGCAACTGATCTTCTGTTTAATCCTGTTTTTGCCTCCGGCTCTGTAGCATATCCATATGAGATTGAGCTTTTATCAAAATTATTTTCACAAAAGAGAGTTGTTGATATCTATACAGTAGATACCAAGGCTCTTGAAAAGTCTATAAAGCTTAGTGATGATGAGATTAAGAATTACTATGATGCAAATCATGGTAAGTTCATGAAACCAGCTTCTGTAAACTTCAACTACATTGTTTTAAGTGTTGATGCATTAAAGAAAGATGTTTCTGTTACTGATGAAGAACTTGAGAATTATTACAATTTAAATCAGAGCGATTTTACAGTTCCATCAAAGAGAGAAGCATCTCAGATTATTATCAGATCATCTGAGGAGAACTTTGCTAATAAGGCAAAAGAGGCTTTAGCTCAGTTAAAGAGTGGAGCATCATTTGAATCAGTTGGTAAGAAGTATTCATCAGACAAATCATTTGAAAAGACCAAAGGCTCATTAGGCACACTTGAGAAAGGTTCTTTATCAAAAGAGCTTGATATTGCATTATTCAATCTAAAGAATGCAGGTGATTACTCAGAGGTAATTGTTGACAACTATGGTGCTCACATCATTCGACTAGATAAGATTACAGATGCTTATGTTCCTGCACTAAAGGACATCAAAGCAGATGTTACTGAGAAGTATGTTTCTTCAAAGGCATTAGAAAAATACAACGAGTTATCACAGAAACTGACTGACATTACCTATGAGAATCCAGATTCTCTTGATATTGCAGCAGAAAAACTCAATCTTAAGGTTTTAAATTCAGGAAATGTTGTATTCGGTCAGACTAATGTTGCATGGCCTGTAAGTGTTGA
>NZ_JBGVMC010000230.1:0-3973 GCF_045124615.1 Succinivibrio sp. | reverse complement strand
TAGCTTCTCTATATGTCCATTTTGATCCACTTGAAGAAACTCTCTCGCCTTGAGCATTAACTTCAGTATCTGATGATCTGTCAAAATTAAACAGACTAATAGAGTCGTGAGTAGAATCAGATGGATTTGCAGGCTCAGCAGTAATCTTCATGTTGGTGGTATCAGCACCAGTTGTACCGCCATCAATAGAGAACGTGTAACCTGATGATGTCTTGATAAGGTTAACGTTAATACCAAGATCGTTCTTGTTTAAACGCTTTCTTACAAGCTCGATAGTGTCGCCTTCGCAGATTTCAACTTCAAACTTTCTTTCTCGAGTTTCTTCTTCACCTCTATCATTGGTGTATGTTTCAGGTCCAAGATCGATGGTAATACGACCTGCTCCAAAAGAATTGTTGAAGCCATCTGCTGTGTTGAATTTCTGTGTTACAGCCTCTGATCTAGCTAGCTGAGTTACAGTAATATCAAAATTTGTGTTGGAGCAGTCTTCTTTCTGGGTAATCTTGAATGCTTCATAATCTTTTGACTGTGAGGTTGTAACCTTATGTGTGTTCATAGCATTAGCTTTACACATTTCCTCACAAGCAGTCTGGAAGGTGTTAAGTGCGCTTTTTAGTTTTTTGACACCATCGCGTTCAATTTCGCATTTAGCTTTTGCTTTTGTAACTCTGTTGGTCAAGTTAGATTTCTTTGTTGAAAGCATTGCCTGAATGATGCTTTCAAAATCATTACCAGAGCCAACACCAGCATTGGTAATAGTTGTCATTTTAATTACCTCTTTTCTCTATATCAGATATAGAATGATCCCACCTATCTATATTATCGGCGAAGAAAAAGTAAAAGTTTAATTTTTTTTGATAAAAGATTGGACTTTTTTGAGGATGCAATCCTTTGAACACTGACCAAAGGATTGCAAATAGTGTGCCAGTTATAGATTAGGCTTCTAATAACTGCTTGTGAAGCTCATTTAAAGCAACAGAAGTGTCGCCATCCTTAAGCAGGAAGCATAGGTTGTGGCGTGATGCGCCGTAGCAGATCATTCTTACAGAGAACTGCTGAATACAGTCAAATGCCTTAGTGATAACACCGTTGTTCTCTGACATATTGTTGCCGATAATGGCAATCAGTGGCAGACCCTGTTCAACCTTTACATGGCAGAACTGCTCAAGCTCTTTTAGCATGTTAGGATCAAGACCGTGAGCACCTGATGTGCTAGTACCGCCGTCAATGGTAACTGCAATTGAGATTTCTGATGTAGAAACAAGATCAATTGAGTGGTTGTATTTAGCAAATACAGAGAATACGTTTGCTAAGAAGCCGGTTGCACCAACCATAACTGGTGATGATAAAACGATAAGAGTCTGATTCTTACGTAAAGCTAAAGCTCTGAAGTTTGGAGCTGTCTGTGTTGATGGACGAACCCAGGTACCACCCTTTTCTGGCTCTTTTGAAGAACCAACAAAGATAGGAATTTCACGTCTTACAGCAGGAACCATTGTTGATGGATGTAAAACCTTAGCACCGAAGTTTGCCATTTCAGCAGCTTCAATATAGGTTAACTCTGGAATTGGTTTTGCGTTCTTTACAACACGTGGATCGGTTGTGAATACGCCTGGAACATCAGTCCAGATTGAAATTGTTGCAACATCTAAAGCTTCACCTAATAATGCTGCAGAGTAGTCAGAACCACCACGACCTAAGGTTGTGGTCTCACCTAAGGTGTTTGAACCGATAAAGCCCTGAGTGATGATAATGCTCTTATCAGAAATAAGAGGCATTAACTTGTCACGGGTTAATACACGGATTTCATCGCAGTTTGGTTTTGCACATGAGAACTTAGAATCAGTGCGCATTACAGTACGAACATCGAACCACTGTGCATCGGTACCGTAGTGCTTGAATAAAGCAACAAACAGGAATGATGACATTAACTCACCGTGAGATACGATAGCATCAGCAATCTGATCGCTTGTGCCTTTCTCGTTTGCAACAAGGGTCTGATCCTTAATCTCTTTTAGGTGGCCTTCGATGAAGTTTCTTAACTCGTGCTGGTTTTCAAGATGAGTGATGATCTGCTCGTGAATATCGCGAAGTTTAGAGATAATCTCATCGATTTTCTCGTTTGAGCATTTACCTGAAGCTAGC
Source organism: Succinivibrio sp. (assembly GCF_045124615.1). Classification (NCBI taxonomy): domain Bacteria; kingdom Pseudomonadati; phylum Pseudomonadota; class Gammaproteobacteria; order Aeromonadales; family Succinivibrionaceae; genus Succinivibrio; species Succinivibrio sp. The sequence goes on along the minus strand of NZ_JBGVMC010000230.1, from coordinate 1,828 downwards.
TCAACTAAAAGATTTGTAACACCAGAGCAAGCTGAAATTACAACAACACGTGAATTTGGATTTGATACAACTACCTTGTAGCTTGAAGTCATAGCTTCAAAGTTACCTACAGATGTACCACCGAATTTAGCAATATCTAAATTTGTCATAGTTATATATCTAGTAAGTTAAAAAAAATAAATTGAATAATAGCATACGAAAGCCGATGTGTAATTCTAATATACTTTTACTCCTTTTTGGTGCATAATTAATATTTATTTCTTGTATTAAACTGATATTTATTCCTTATCAACATAATCATGAATAATCGACAGCTTTTTTTACTGGGTGTACGTCATTCTATTCCTATCTGTTTAGGCTATATTTCTGTTGGCTGTGCTTATGCTGTGATGGCAAAAGAGTATGGTTTTTCAGAGTTTGAAACTATCTTAATGTCAATGATCTGCTATTCAGGATCAGGACAGTTCCTGGCTGTTACATATGCTCAGCAGGGTGCAAGTCTGATTGCACTTGTAGTTGGTCTTTTACTTCTAAACTTCCGTTACTTTATTATGAGCGCTGTTGTTTTTGCAAGATTCAAAGTAATGAGTAATCTGCAAAGAGCAGTTTTCTCTCATTACATTACTGATGAGCCTTTTGCTATTTTTGCAACAGCCAAAAAAGAGCTTGTAAGTCCATATTATTTTTCTGGTCTTGTATTTATTTCTTGGTTATCATGGATTAGTGGAGCTCTATTAGGTCTTGTAGCTCATGATTTCATGCCACAGGCGCTGACATCATCGATGACTATTGCTCTTTATGCACTGTTTGTTGCAATCATTGTACCTGGTGCATGCATGAGCAGATCAATGTTTGTAATTATCGTAGCTTCTGCTTTATTCAATATCCTCATGACTCAATTTATGGATGAGTGTTGGGCAATTCTTACAACCATTATCGTATGCTCTTTGATTGGTGCTTTATTTATAAAGGACAGAGTGTCAGATGATGAAAAGCTGCAAATAGAATCTAAAGAAAAATCTAAGGAGGCAGAAAATGGAACACTCTAATTACTATCTGTACATTGTTATTCTGTCTTTTGTTGCTACATATCCTGTAAGAGCTATTCCTGCTTTATTCATATCAAAACTAAAGCTCAGCCCTTACTGGCAGAAAGTATGGGATCTTGTGCCATATACAGCTTTAACAGCGCTAGTGTTTCCTGGAATATTCAACTGTATAAAGGAAAAAGTATTAGTTGATGGAATTGAAACAGATGTTATCAATGTGCATGCAGCTGCAATTGGCACTGTAGTTGCTATAGTAAGTGCGCTTTTTAAGTTACCTTTATCAGTTACAGTTCTCTTATCTGTTGTAGCAACCTATATCAGTGTTTTAATCTTTTAAAGATGAATCTTTAGAAAAATGATGGCTCAGTACAAATAAATGTGGGATCTAGGATCCCCTTATTCATTCTGAGACTTCCATCTTTGTCCTTCGGAATCAAACAGTTTTAAAAAGAACTATTCATCATCAGTGAGTCCATAGCTCTTCGATCTAATGGTCTTTATCTTCTGATTGATACCTTCAACCTTTCCGTTTGATAACGGCTATCTCATGGCTTATGATGCCATCAATATGATTTTTAAGTAACCTTGAAAACCATTGAAGTGCTTGTTTCTGTGCCTTTATAGGAGTTAATAATCTCTTCTATATTGATTTATATAATGATCTTATTCAATAATTGCATATATAAAAAGTGATCTAAAATCAATAAGTTACACTAGTCCGAAAAATATTCCTAAAATTTACCGAAAGGTATGTAGAGAACGGCGATACACGGACGCTC
>NZ_JBGVMC010000229.1:0-5302 GCF_045124615.1 Succinivibrio sp. | reverse complement strand
CTCTTATGCAGCTAGAATTTGAAAAACCTCTTCTTGCTAGTGCGGCGAGGACCTTCTGACTTTGTTCATAGTCAGAAAGTTCTTCTTTTGTATATTTTTTTAAAAGAAAATTTTTTGCTATTTCATCCCAGTCTGTTTCATCTATAAATGATTGAATTAATGAACTGCTAATCCCTTTTATTTTGGCATCTCGTAACAGTCTTAAAGGGCCATAGAACTGGTTAACAGTATGACGACACAGCATTTGTGAATATCTGAGGTCAGATTGGTAATTGTTAGATATACAATAGGATAAGGCCTCTAATGAGGCCTCTTTTGTATATCTTAAAAAAAGCTTCTGATATAGTTCCTGCTTTGAATATTCACGTCTTGCAAGAAATGCAATAGCGCTATTTTTAGCTTTTGAAACATCAGAGCTTTTTTCTTTTTTTCTCACAAACATAATTACAGATCGTCAGGGATTGGTGTAATTAAATCTTCCTCATTGATGTTTGCATCTAATGCATCAAGAATGTCAGCATCATCGTCTGAACCGATATTTGCTGTTTCTTCATAGTCATTATTCTCTTTATAATACTCTCTGATCTTCTGTTCGATCTCATCGGCAACTGCAGGATTCTCATCTAAGAACTTCATTGCATTTACCTTACCCTGACCTATTTTCTGACCATTGTAAGCAAACCAAGCACCTGTCTTTTGAACAATCTTTGCATTAACGCCAAGATCAATAAGCTCGCCGTTCTTAGCAATACCGTAATTGAATAGGATCTGGAAATTAGCGCTCTTGAATGGAGGGGCAACCTTATTCTTTACAACCTTTACCTTAGTCTCATTACCGATAACATCTTCTTTATCCTTTAAAGAGTTACCTTTTCTGATATCTAGACGAACTGAGGCATAGTACTTAAGTGCGTTACCACCGGTTGTGGTTTCAGGGTTACCGAACATAACACCAATTTTCATACGCAGCTGGTTAATAAAGACAACCATACAGTTAGCCTGCTTTACAATACCTGTAAGTTTTCTTAAAGCCTGAGACATCAGTCTTGCCTGAAGACCTACATGATTGTCGCCCATATCACCTTCGATTTCAGCCTTTGGAACTAAAGCTGCAACAGAGTCGATGATTACTACATCAACACCACCGGATCTTACTAATGTTTCGCAAATCTCAAGTGCCTGCTCACCATTATCCGGCTGTGAAATAAAAACATCTTCAATCTTTACACCAAGCTTTCTTGCATAGATAGGATCAAGTGCATGCTCAGCATCGATGAATGCACATACTTTGTTTTTCTTCTGAGCCTGAGCAATAAGCTCTAAGGTTAATGTAGTTTTACCTGATGATTCAGGGCCGTAGATCTCAATAATTCTTCCCATAGGAAGACCACCGATACCTAATGCAATATCAAGTGATAAAGATCCTGTAGGAATTGATTCGATGTCTGTCAGTTCATTCTGACCAAAACGCATGATAGCGCCTTTACCAAACTGACGTTCAATCTGCTCCATAGCAGCTTCAAGAGCTTTCTGCTTTTTAGGATCTTTTGTAATGTTAGCAACTAATTTTGATGAACCAGCTTCTGTCTTTGCTGCCATAGTTTTTTCTCCAAATAACGTTTCTCTGACATGAATAATAATTATATAATTCATTCATGTCAAGATATTTTTTATATATATTTATCTGTTTGAATATATAAACTTATTTTTCTGCATTTAAATTAAATACATTATAATACACAGAAGATTGTTAAAAAAAACAAATGCCTAAGTTTGTGCATTGCCTAAAAATAAATATACCGATTTATTGGATTTTCAAATGATACCAGATAAAAACAGCGTTACACCTATGATGAGACAGTATCTTGAGATAAAGGTAAAATTTCCTGACACTCTTGTTTTATACAGATTAGGTGATTTTTATGAGCTGTTTTTTGATGATGCAAAGAAGGTAGCAAAACTACTTGATCTTACTCTGACAAGAAGAGGAAATACAAACGGTGATCCTATTCCTATGGCAGGAGTTCCTTTTCATTCAGTTGAAAACTATATAGCAAGACTTATACGTTTTGGAGAAAGCGTGGTTATCTGCGAACAGGAAGGCATTCCTGGAAAAACCATGATTAGAAAAATTTCCAAAATAATTACCCCTGGCACTGCAACAGATGATGGTATCGCACCTGATACAAAAGACAATATCATTGCTTGCATTTATAAAGGTAAAACCTATTATGGAGTTTCATACCTGTGTCTTGGCTCAGGTGTTTTTAAAACAACAGTATGTTCAAAGCTGTCTGATGTCAGATTGTATCTTGAAAAAATAAATCCAATTGAACTAGTATTTGAGGAAGGTTTTACAGATTTAGATGATTTTAATTTTATAAAATCAAAAAAAACTCTTCCTTCTTGGAATTTTGAACTAGAAACAAACTACAAACTTCTATGTAAGCAGTTTGAAACAAATTCCCTTTTTGGTTTTGATATTGACAATCTTGAAGATGGAATATGTGCTGCTGGCGCACTTTTATCATATGTAAAAGATACACAGAATGTATCCATTAAACATATTACATCCATAAGTAAGGATGACAATTCATCCTATGTTATTCTCGACAGAACATCTCAGAAAAATCTTGAACTTATATCTAATCTACAGGGAAATATTAAAGGTTCTCTTCTAAGCGTTATAAACCAGGCATCAACTGTAATGGGTCAGCGTCTTGTAAGAGAGCTTATTGTCACCCCTTTAAGAGATAATACAAAGGTAAACAAGCGACTAGATATCGTTGAACAGCTTATAAATTGCGATCCTGAATCCTATGCATACCTATTAGATGCAATCGGTGATATTCAGCGTGTTGTAGCTAGAATAGGACTTTCATCTTCTAGACCAAAAGATTTTGTTGTATTAAAAGACGGCTTAAAACAGATAAGAGAACTCAAAAAAGCTCTTCTTTCATCAAATAACTCTATTCTTTGCGAGTATGCAAATAAAATTGATGAACACGAGCCGATAATTGAACTACTTGAGCAGTCTATAATGGATAATCCATCGACCTTTCTACGCGATGGAAATGTTATCAAAACTGGATATAACAAAGAGCTTGATGAATTAAGAGAGCTCATGAACGGTTCAAGTCAGATACTTGAAAAAATCGAGCAAAGAGAAAAGGAAGCTACAGGTATTTCAACACTGAAAGTATCCTTCAATTCTGTTCATGGCTACTATATTGAAGTTAGCAAGACTCAGTCTGTAAATGTCCCTGATTACTATATAAGACGACAGACACTAAAAAACAACGAAAGATATATAACCCCAGAACTAAAAGAGCTTGAAGAAAAGACCCTGTCAGCCCAGGAGAAGGCACTTGCGCTTGAAGAGAGGATCTTCAATACAATTATTACAGAACTTCAAGAATATATTCCTACTCTTGTACCTCTTTGTAAAAATGTTGCACTATTTGATGTTCTAAATGGTTTTGCAAGACTTTCTGTTGCAAGAAACTATGTAAGACCAACTCTTACTAATACACATGATTTAAGAATTATCGACGGTAGACATGCTGTTATAGAAACTCTGACTGATAAACCATTCGTAGCAAATTCAATAGATTTGACTCAAAAACCAATGATGGTCATCACTGGTCCTAACATGGGTGGTAAATCCACCTATATGCGTCAGACTGCACTTATTGTAATTCTTGCTAGAATCGGATGTTTTGTTCCTGCAAAGGAAGCTGTAATCGGTAATATTGATAGAATCTTTACAAGAATCGGTGCATCAGATGATTTAAGCTCAGGTCGTTCAACATTCATGGTTGAAATGGAAGAATCAGCATCGATTGTAAATAATGCTACTTCAAATTCACTTGTACTTATGGATGAAATAGGACGCGGCACTAGTACTACAGAGGGCTGTGCACTTGCTCTTTCTATTGCTCAGTATATGTGTCAGCAGGTTGCAAGCTTTACTCTGTTTGCAACACATTATCCTGATGTTGCAAGATTGTCAGATGAATATGAAAATGTTTCAAATATCTGTTTTAAAGCAACTGAATTTAATGGAGATATTGTCTTTTTATACCACGCTAATGAAGGAGCATTAAATTATTCATATGCTATTGAGGTTGCTAAACTTGCAGGTTTGCCTAATGTTATTGTCAACCTTGCAAGACAGTATCTGCAACCTGATGAATCCGACACAGATGGTAAAAATAAAACAATGAAGAACAATTGCCAAGGACAAATCAAGACTACTGCCATTGAAACTACTGTGATTGACACAAAGAAGAAGGATAATGAGAATTTAATTATTGAAAAATTAAAGGATCTTAATATAAACGACATGACTCCTATTGAAGCTCTCAACTATCTGTATGCTCTAAAAAAAGAAATCTAAAAAATGACCACCATTGGTGGTCATCATAGATTAAGCCTTTTTTCTTTCACAAAATCCAATAAAGCCCTTATTTGTTTTCCAAAGTAAACTGAATGCTGGAAATGATTCTTTGAATGACAATCTTAATTCAGCTAATTCCAGATGGCGATGGGAAATTAGGTTAAATTCTTTTTGTGGATCCATAAGTCTTAAAAGATAGGTCGAATACTCCTGTGCTACCTGAATAAAAGACTGTATAGCTATTTTATTAAGCTGCTTTAGTGTTATACCAAGCATCTTTTCAATAATGTATAAAAGAAGAGCTTCTTCTACAATTACAACAATCTCTATAACAAGATCACTTGATTTTAATGTCATCTCATAACAGGTAGGATTTTTTAAAGCCTCACCAGCATAATGAGCATTATAAAGTTCTACATCAACAGCATATGTCCTGTGTAAAAAAGAGATAAATTCAGCGTTCATTGCCTGAATCGACTCTTTAGGATCATTCACCTTCCATTTAGATTGGCATTTACCAGTAATAGCCATATCCTCAATCATGATATGACCTGTCAGCCAGCCTGCAATAATGGATACTAATCTTCCTACTGAATGGTATGTAGAGAACGGCGATACACGGACGCTCGCTAATCTCTAGGTACTTCAGTCAAAGCTCAATCATCCTAGGCAGTAGCTTTCATTGAAGAGTTTTCATAAACAAACTTTTCGGAGCCATTCCCATGAAGGCAGCCAGATTCACAGCAGATGAAATTGAGCGTGTTGCTTATCTTGCCACAAAAGGATATCTGCCTGTTGCAGTTGATGTAGCATCAAGAGTCTTTCAGGTATGCTACTACGATTTAGGAACAAAGCATGTCAGAAACTATCAGCTTTCCAGAGTAAAATTCTTTGAATTCATCG
>NZ_JBGVMC010000228.1:0-8596 GCF_045124615.1 Succinivibrio sp. | reverse complement strand
TTGCAAAAGTCATGATAAATAAGGGAAATCTAAAAGATGCTGCTCTTATTTATGATGAAATGTTCAAGAATAATCAGAAGAAGGAATACCTTGACTCACTGCATGAGATCTACTCATGGATGGGCGATATTGAAGGCTGTCAGAAAATTAGTCTTCAGATGCTTGATTACGATGCTACAGCAGATGATGCAAAAAAAGGTATCAATGAATCAAGGTCATTAGCCGATTTAATCAATATTTCTGTGTTCTATGACTATATGTATGAAAAGTCAATGTTAGACAACAGCGATATTGACGACTTTGCCGATACCCAGGAAAAGACATACGGTACCCAGAAAACTCTTGAGAAACTGAATGCTCTTGTTGAAAATGACAGAAAAAATGCAAAACTACATTCTCATATTTTAAGACTTAATGCCTATCTTAACGATTATGAGAATACAATAAAAAGCTATAACAAGTTATCAAAGCTAAGAGCTTTAAAAACAAATGAAGCAAAATATGCGGCTAATGCATTCATTATGTCTGGTGACGATGACAGTGCACTAAGAGCTCTTATTAATGCTGAAGACTGGTTAAATCAGGCTGACGATGACTATCTTAATACTGTAGCCTCACTTGCTTGGACATGTGCTGACAGAGAACTTAGTGCAAAAGTGCAAACCATGCTGATGGATAAGGATTCAGAAAACGTAAACTCATACTATCTTGTAAAGAGTATCGACAAAATCAGCAAAGATAATGCAGATAAACTACTAAAACTCTATCTAAAAAACAAAGATGAAGTCCTTCTGTATGAAATTCTAAACTATGGCAGTTCAGAAGATGAGAAATTCTTAAAGAAGACACTTGATAGCATAAAACATTTAGATATCTACAATTCAATAGGAATTCTCCCATACAGAGCTGCACTTGCAGTAAAGGACAAGAATTATTCTCAGGCAAAAGCTCTATACGAGAAGATGCTATCTATAAATCCTAGCAGCATCGAGGCAATTGATGGACTTTGCAATGTTGCCCTTGCATGCAACAATAAACAAGAAGCCAAAAGACTTTATAAAAAATACAAACATCTTTTTGCAACAAATCCACAGACATACTCTCTTGCAGCAAATCTTGCTGACACTGTTGGATTTAAAAAGGACGCATTAACCTGGTACAAACTTGCACTGACAACAAAAGCAGATAACGATACAGTAACTCTTATTGCTATTGCATCTTTGCTTGAGGAAACAGGAGACAGTACAAGAGCATACAAAATTAGAAAATATCTTGCAAAAAAGAAGATTCAAGAACTGTTAGCTCTTGATGATTCAAAACTTACATTTTCATCACTTGTACATAGCTTCAAGAGCCCTGTTACAGCAAAGAAGATTGTAAAAGCTCAGCTTAAGAAAAAAGATGTTCCTCAGAATGTTGCTTCAGCATATGTATCTGATCTTTTAAATGAGAATCATGTCCTTGCAGCTCAATATATAAGAGCAAATAAGACAGTCAGCGCAATGAGTAAAACTGACTATGAAGAACTCTTATATGCTTTAAAGACAAAAGATCTCAAAAAGATCGAATACTATGTAGAGAAAGGAAGCGGTATTGAAGATCCTCTAAAATACGACGGCATGAAAGAGCTTGGTCACAACCTTGATGCCTATAATTTTGCAAAGAAGAGAATTGGTAAAAACACCAAGCAGTCCGATGCTGCTCTAAGATCACTTGCAGCTGCTGACAAGGCAGAACAGAATCATTCTTTACAGGCACTTTATACAACCGTTGCAAGATGGGGGCTTAAAAAGAGTGAACTTAATTACCACGGTCCTTATGGCTATGGTGAATATATGCTAAGTGCTGTATATCAGAAATCTGACACTCCATCTGGCTTTACAAGAAAATCAATTGAAAGTGAAAAGAGACTCATAGGAAACATTAGCTTTGATAAAAAAGACTTTTCTGTAGGTATCAGTGCAGATATTGCTGATGGTGCAGGAAAACAAAGAAACGGTATTTTGCTATCAGCAATGTACAGATTCTTTGAGCGCTACTCTATTGAAGCTAGAGGTGGTTTGAACCAGCACTCTAGTCTATCTCATGCAATGAGTCTTCTTGGTAAGGACAACTTTGTAGGACTCGTGCTTACAATGACTCCTTATGGAAGAGAAACTTTCATAATTTCAGGAACAACACACAAGTACAAGACAAGATTCAATGAATCATTAGGTTCAGGATATGATCTTGAGGCTACTGTAATTTCTCCTGTATTCTTAAATGATCCGTTTGTGAATCTGTATCTGACAGGTATTTACCAGAAGAATACTCTAAAGGACAATCCACTGTACAAGACAAACAGCTATAACGGACCATCACTTGTTCTTTTAGATCCTCAAACTAATACATATGGATATGTAAACGACACTATCACAAGTGGAACATTCTTTGGTAATGAATACAAGCGTGTTGCTATTGGTACAAATATTGGACACGGAACAGTACAGGTCCCTGGTCACAATATGCCATCACTTAGATATATGATTGATATATCTACAGGTTATAACTTTACAGAAAAGAAGATAGATGCTGCACTACAGCTTGGTGCAGGTACTAATGTATTCAATGCAAATGATGAACTTTCTGTAAGAACAGGTTTTCAGTCTGCTGACAGACAGGGCGACAGAGCCTTCTCTGTAAGTATCGGCTACTATATGGAATTTTAATTAAAAGTAAATCAGGGTAAAAATATGAAAAAACTACTTTTAACAGGAGCTGCAGCCGTAGCTTTATTAACTGGATGTTCTTCTTATACAGGAACAGACAATATGCAAACTAGCAAAAATGCTACATTTGCTTTAATTCCTTTTGTTAATCACTCAAACACTCCTCTTGCTGAGCAGAACGTAAAGGCTATCGTAAATTCTGTACTGACACAGAAGGGAGCAAAAGTTGTTTTATATGAGAACAACTCAGATGCTGAAGATCTAAAGAGTCTTCTTGATGAAAACTACGACAGAAAGGAAGCTTTAAAGTGGTTATCTAATGTTTCATACAACTATGTAATCACAGGCTCTGTTGATGAGTGGGACTACAAGGCTGGTCTTGATGGTGAGCCAGTAGTTAGCGTTACCATTGAAATTAAAGATGCAAACCAAAAGAGTGTATTTGTAAAAACCGGCTCACGTTCAGGCTTTGGAAGAGAAAGTCTGAATTATTCAGGTCAGGTTGTTGTATCAAACATTCTTGATGATCTGAAACTCAACTAAATTTTTTTTCGGCAAAATAAAACAAACATTGTCTTAGGAATAAAAATGGCCAAAAAAGATATTCTCAATACATTGTATAAAGCTGTTACAAGAGGCTCAAAACAGCCACTTGTTGCCTGGACAGAAACACTGATTCTTGCAATTATAGGCGCAGTTCTATGGTGTATTGCCTATGACATCATAGATGAACAGACTGTTGAAGAAATGATCATCAGTACATCTCAAAAACAGCAGTTTTTCTGGCCTCTGATTTTTGTATTGCTTGTAGCACTGCGCTATGGTTTTACTCACGGCTTTGTATGTGCTTTAACTTGCATTCTGATGTCCATTGGCTATTTTAAATATTTCCAAATACTTGACGCCTTCTCATTCTATAAGGCTGTAGGTCTTCTTATTGCTGCTATGATTTCAGGTGAATTCAGAGATGCCTGGGAAGAAAGACTACACAGAAACGATCTAGATTTCACTTTCATGCAAAGAAAGCTTGATCTTTTCACTCAGAATTACTTTACCTTAAGATCAAGCCACGATCAGCTTGAGCAGAGAATGGCAGGTCAGGTTGTAAGTCTTCGTTCAAACATCAGTGAACTTGAGAAGATTTCTGAGCGTTATCCAATAGTTGGTGTTGACCAGCATACCAGACTAGAAAATATGGCATCATCTGTTCTGACACTGTTTGCTCAAATTGTCGGTATTGAGGTTGCAGGTTTCTATGCAATAAATGAAAAAGAGAAGATAGAAACAAAGGCTCTATATACTTTAGGTTCAATGCAGGAAATTGATCTAAACGATCCTATGCTAAAAGATATGCTTGAATATAAGGTTTTACTTTCTCCTGCAAATGCACAGAATGATGAGCACAATTCAAAATATCAGCTTTGTATTCCTTTAAAGGATTCTTCAGACAAGCTGATTGCCTGTGTAGTAGCAAGCCAGGTTAAATTCTTTACCCTGACTGACCAGAATCTTGCGATTCTAAACCTGGTTGTAAACTATGCTGCCGATATGATTTCATCTGGTGTAATTGCACCTGTTATTCAGACAGAAGAAAAGCACACCTTCTTGAAATATCTTCACTTTGTATTTACACAAAGCACACTGCATCGTGAACAGAGCTCAATCATCTTCTGCAAAGGTAAGACTAAGCAGGCTCTTGAAATTTTTGACAAAACCATATCAACAAGACGTGGTGCTGATATTTACTGGCGTCGTATAAACACAGATGGAGAGGAAGTTCTTGTAGTACTTCTACCTCTTACAACACTTATTCAGGCTCAGATGTACCGTGACAGAGTTAAAAATCAGCTAAGATTAAACAAAATCGCTGAAGATGAGTTTGAAATGACCGAGCCTTTGGATGTAGGCATAGGCAATGAACTGCTCAATGAAGAGCTTAGAAAACTTGGACTGACCGAAAATGATATTAATAAGTGTACTAAGTATAATTAGTGAACTTCTGTCAGTAGCACTGTTTTCAGGTTACTTTGATCTGTCAGTTAGTGCAGCTGGGTTTGTGCTGATTCATGTAATTTCATGTGCTGCATTTTCATACTGCATGAACAGCTTTGTTCCAAAGAAAGTAAGAATATCAGATAAAAGATCATTTCTTTTTATGCTGGCAGTTACCTCACTAGTACCACTGCTTGGCATTTTCGGTATTCTGATTTCTGTTGTTTATGCTATGAGAAATCCTCTGCATCAGGTTGAAAAAAGCTGGATTATGCATAAAAAAGAAGAGCTGCCATCTAATCCTAGAAATATGCTCTATACAAAATTCGGCACCGGAGCTTTAAGAGATATTCTCTTAAATTCTCCATCTGTTGACAGAAGAGTTGAGGCAATCACCTCTATTTCACGTCTGCCAAGAGCTCAGAGAATAGCATTCTATAAAATAGCACTTAGAGATTCTTCTGATGATGTTCGTCTTTTAGCCTACTCTCAGCTTGATCCTGTAGAACAGCAGATCACAGACAACATAAAAATCCTAGCAGAAGGCTTTAAGAACAATGAAAATGCTGATACAGCTTTTGATATTGCACAGCAGTTCTGGGAGCTTTGCTACCTTGGAATATCCGAAGGTGCTCTTTTCAATCACTATATTCACAAGGCTCTTGAATGGTGTCAAATTGCAATCAGACTGGAAGCAAAGCCAAATTATTCTCTACTTTTAGGCAAAATCTATCTAAGTCTTGATAAAACTGATTTGGCCTATGAGGCACTGAAAAAAGCCTATGACTCAAGAATGCTGACCTCACAGGTGTTACCTTACCTAGCTGAATGTGCTTTTAAAAAGCATGAATATGCAAAAGTTAGAGAGATTTTAAACACTCTTGGAACATCAGGTGCAGGTAAACTAACACAGATTAAGGAGTACTGGTGTGAAACTGTTCAGTAAAGCAGACAAAAGCGCTATCAAAAGTGCATATGACAGCATTCTGAATAAGGATGCCAGTTTCAATGTAGGTCATAAAGCAGATATCTGCCTTCTGCTTGAGGGAACATATCCTTTTGTAAGAGGCGGTGTATCATCATGGGTACATCAGATCATAACAGGTATGAGTGATTATACTTTCTACCTTGTTTTTATCGGTGGACAAAGAGATACCTACAAAAAGATGGCATATGAGCTGCCAAAGAATGTTGTAGGTCTTGAGATGCATTACATTCTTCCTGAAACATCAATTGAAAAGAAACTTGCAAGAAATGCAAGCTGCGATAATTTTGATATTTGGGAAAAGGTTATCTCATATTTTGATGATCCTAAAAAGCCAATTCCAAAAGATCTATTAAGAAAATTCGCCTTGAATATCGGAAACGATCCTAATGCTGTTGATAATTTCCTTTACAGTGAGGATTCATGGAAGGTTCTTACAAAACGATATGAAGAAGTTGACAATGAAGGTTCATTTGTTGACTATTTCTGGACCTACAGAACAATTTATCAGCCGCTTATTGAGTTAGCCAGGGTTGCTGTAAATCTTCCTGAAGTAAAGGTGCTGCACTCTATTTCAACAGGTTATGCTGGTTTTCTTGGAGCACTTGCACACAGTATCACTGATACACCATACCTGTTAACTGAGCATGGTATTTATACAAAGGAAAGAAAAATCGATCTGTCTCTTGCCACATGGATCAGCAACAAGACAGATGCTCTTGATATCTCAATGCACTCAGGAATGGATCTTATAAGAAAGATCTGGATTAATTTCTTTATTCAGCTTGGAAAATCAGCCTATCAGGAAGCTTTCAAGGTTACTGCTCTATTTGAAGGTAACAGAGAAAGACAGATTAGCGACGGAGCTGACAGAGACAAGAGTGTTGTAGTTGTTAACGGAATTAAAACTGAACGCTTTGAAGAGGCTTATTCATTAAGACCAGAAACTCCTCCTCATGTAGTTGCACTTGTAGGAAGAGTGGTATCAATCAAGGATGTAAAAACCTTTATCAGAACTATCAGAGGTGCACTTAGCTTCTATCCTGATCTTCAAGGATGGATTGTAGGTCCTAAAGAAGAAGATCCTGAATATGTAAAAGAATGTGAGGCTCTAGTTACAAGTCTTGGACTTGAAAACAATATTGTATTCACAGGTAATCAGGATGTAACAAAGATTATGCCAAAGATAGGCATAATGATGCTTACATCAATTTCTGAAGCTCAGCCACTGGTGCTGCTTGAGGCTATGTGTGCAGGTATTCCATGTATTGCAACAAATGTTGGAGCATGCTCTGAAATCCTGTATGGTTCAAAATCAGAAGAGCCAAATCTTGGAAAAGCAGGAGAAATCATATCCATTGCAAATCCAACTCAGGGAATTCAGATGATTGACTATCTTCTCAAGGATGCAAATCGCTGGAAAGAATATGGCGATAACGGCAGAAAACGTGTTCTTGGTGCATACGATCAGAAGATGATGTACAAAGCTTATAAGGATTTATATCAGGGGGCCATGAATGGCGGGCATAGGGTTTGAGCTTAGGAAAATACTAAAGAGAGATACTCTCTCTTCAATCATTGAAGCTTATGGCATTGCAGGTATCATCAGCTCAGGTCCATGGGTATTGTCGATTCTTGCGCTGCTTGTAATTGGTATTATTAGTATTGGAGTAATTTATCCAAGCTATCTTATCATTCAGTTTTTAATATCTGTCACGTACATGATGGCAGGATCGCTTATATTAAGCGGTACTGTTCAGATTCTGTTTACAAGATTCGTTGCCGATTCTCTGTTCTTAAAAGAGGATAAAAGAATTATCCCGAACCTTTTTGGGGTAATGCTGCTTTTAAGCTTAGCTGCAGGAATCGTAGGTTTTGGTGTTCTTTCATTGTGTGACAGCATTGAGCCATTAACAAAAATATGCATGCTAGGCTCTTTTGTTCTTCTGACAAATCAGTGGATTGTAATTATCTTCTTAAGTGGTATGAAAGAGTACTACAGAATCGTTCTTACAATCTTTGCAGGCTACGGCATTATGGTGCTCTTAGCATGGTTGCTGCCACCATTTGCTTTACTTGGACTTGAAGCTATTTTCTTCCTGTCACAGGCAATCTTAACTTTCGCATTCTTGTTCCAGGTTGTAAGAAGATTCCCAGGAGACAGATTCGTTGCTTTTGATTTTCTTGATAGAAAGGTAGTTTTCTTCTCCCTTGTATTCTGTGGTCTTTTCTACAATATGGGTGTTTGGGCTGATAAGTTTGTGTTCTGGTACAGAACAGAAACATCTTATGCTCAGCTTGATGTTTTAAGAGCATCCTATATTTACGATCTGCCAATCTTCCTTGCATATCTGTCAGTAGTTCCTGGTATGGCAGTCTTCATCATGAGAATGGAAACTGACTTTACAGAAAACTGTCTAAAATTCTATGATGCAGTAAGAACCGGCGGTTCTCTAAACACTATCTCTTTATTCAAAGATCAGATGGTACTCTCTTGCAGAAAGTGTTTTTACAAAATCTTCAAAATCCAGGGTATCACTCTTGCACTGCTTTTAGTATTTGCAGAGGATATTTTAAAATTCCTGCACATTGATCTTGTATATATAAACCTGGTCTATGTAGATCTTGTAGGCGTTTCCCTACAGGTTCTTGTTATGTCCATTCTCAATGTTATGTACTACCTTGATAAGCGCTACTCTGCTCTTATTCTTACATCAATCATGGTAGTGACAAACCTTGTATTCTCATACATAACTGTTGATTTGGGTCCGGTTTACTATGGTTATGGATTCACGCTGTCTATGCTCTTGTGTACCGTAATAGGCCTGATTCAGGTAGACAGTCAGTTCCGAGATCTTGAATATCAGACCTTCATGCTACAGAAAACAAACTAGTTTATTTTGAGATCCGG
>NZ_JBGVMC010000227.1:0-4567 GCF_045124615.1 Succinivibrio sp. | reverse complement strand
GCTCTTCATGGTACAGGTGTTGGTAACCTATATGAATCAATTGATGAGGCATATGAAGGTGCAACAACAAGACACAGCGCATCAATGCTTAACCGTATTTTAAGAGCTGCAATTGAAGAGCATGAGCCACCAATTTCAGGTGGTAGAAGAATCAAACTGAAGTTTGCTCATGCCGGTGGTTATAATCCTCCAAGAATTATTATTCACGGTAATAAAGTATCAAAGGTACCAGACTCATATAAGAGATACATAATCAATTGCTACAGAAAATCTCTAAAGATTATGGGCTCACCAGTGATTATTGACTTTAAGGAAGGTGAAAACCCATATGCAAATGAGAAGCCTGCTCAGAAGCGTCAGACTCAGTCTCAGATGAGAGCTGAGAAGAAGAAGGCTGCAAATGAGAGAATGTGGGCAAGAGCCGCTCAAAAGCAGGATAAGGAAGATCAGAAAGCTATTGCAAAAGCACGCCGTGAAGGCACAGGCCTTGTTCTGAAAAAGCGTCCTAAAAAAGCTTCAGAGTCAGCAAAGAGCGTAAAACGCAAATAAAAAAAGTGAGGAGGCAGATTAGTTTCTGGCTCCTCAGAGATTACTATGTGCTATGTTTAAATTATAGGATCGCATAAGCTACAAACAATTTCCTTTCTTATACATTTTGATAACCTTCAAAAACTCGCAAAAATAAGTCTGATCTACTTCAAAAAAAGTATACGAAAATGTCTTGTGCAGAACGAAAAAAACACATAAACCTAAAATTTTGAAAGAAGATCTGTGAGCAAAATTTTATTTTTGTTAGACGCAAGCATGAACTGAACCTTTCTTTTATAAGAGAGGATGTACTATAGGCGACATACTTGGATGTAATAGTATTAAGTTAAATAAGAAAATGACCATTCAAGGTCATTTTCAAATTTAGCAATCAGCTATCGTTATTTATATTTCTTTACGAATTTCTTTAGAGGATCTTCATACTTATCCTTCAAATGTCTAATTCTAGGCAATCTAGTAGCAGGAGTTGTAGGATAATCTTTTCCGACTTTTCCGCCCTTATGATACTTTCTGTGTTCTCCTAGCGAATAATTTGGCATATGAGAATAAATAGATTTTGTTTCATCTAAGAAGTCAGCGATGACATCCATAATCTTGTGGAATTTTTCTAAACACTGCTTTTCATCTAGTGAATTATAAAGAGTGCGAGCTCCGATTATGAAATATGTCTGCAGTGAACCTTCTAAGCTGTTTCCGATATAATAAGTTGCTGCATTTGCTCTAAGATAATAATCAATTTCAGAAACCTGTTCCATTAACTGAATGCCCTCAGTTCTAGAGGAGACTCTTTTACGGATAAGAGAAATGATTTTATCTACAGCACTATTGAATTCTTTCTTATAAAAGATTTCTTCAAAGAATCCATCAGGAACTTCAATAGGTCCTGTTATTTCATTAACAAGACAGTCAAAAACTTCTGATTTATTGATATTCTGATTATTGTCAAAGTTAAGCTCATATGAGTGCATTGATTTGGCAGAATCTATAAGAGCACCGTCTGAGCAGTTTACACAACTTACTTCTACCTTCTCTTCATTTTTGAAAATTCTCAGAATAAAATCTATGTTGTGTGCTGATAATTTATAGAAATAGTTACTTTCAACAGTACCACCAAAATTTCCTGGTACTACGTTAGTCAACTTGTATACACCTCTTGAGGTCTGGTTTCCGTGTTCTTTATAAGTTGCTGTATATTGAGAGTGCAGAGTATAGTCAGTGCCAATTTTCTTTCCGTTATCAAGACCGAACAGATATAGATTTTTGAATCCTAAATACAGCATGCCAGACACGCCCATATTACCTACAAGAGGATTCATTAGCTGAACGCAACGGATCTTTCTAAACTGTTCTGAAAGAGCAGCAACATATTTGATAAAAGGTTCATCAATTTTTCCAAAAATGGCTGTATGCTTGAATCTTGCTGTTGTCTTTGGATGTACTACGTCACCTGTCAGAAGGATCATATCCTGAATAAATTCCTTATCTGGGATCATATCAAGGGATTCTGATATTTCTGGTGTTCTTTCTGTGCAGGCATAGATATCTGGTTTTACACCTGCATGATAGAGAGTTTCAAGGGCAGTACCACAGGCAACAATTATTGCTTTGTCCTGGTTCTTTTTAATAAATTCAATATCATTATCAAGTGAAGGTCCAGAGCCGATAATGAATACAGGCAGTGATGCTAGTTTTTCAGGAAGCTTTGGTTCTTTAAGAACAAATGATTTGCCTGAAAGTACATTGCTTATTGCATGAGATGTGCCGAATAGATGGTCATCAAAAAATCCCATTGCAGCATGCATTGATTCGTAGTCTTTAATTAAAACCTCAGCGATAGCTTTGATCTTATTGTTAGAGTAGTGAACAATACCAAGCCATGTACCTGTTAGGAATCTACCGTGAATATCGTAGAACTTTGTCATATCCTGATAGAATTTCTCAGGACTCTGACCTAGCATCAGGTGAATTCCTAATTTGTTATCTGATAAGTATTTGAGTAAGTTTGCCCAATCAAATGCATAAAGTGATGCATAGAACATATCAAGATCTGGTTCAACAAGGATCAGATTTGCAACTTCTACCTGCTCATAGAGGTATGCAAGTTCATAACCAAGTCCAACACCTAGAAGTACACAGTTAGGTACAGATCCGATTTTCTTTGCTGTAATTGAATAATCTCTTTTTACAGATTCATCGATTTGTACAGCTGATTTTAGATATTTGAAATGAAGCTGACCGTATGGATCTTTTTCAATACCGTATCTTGTCTGGGTAATATTGTTATTAGAAATAATATTGGTAATCTGTTTTTTGCAAAGCTCAAATGGGTCAAAAGTTTTGTACAGAATGTCGTTGCTTTCAATGAAAATCAGATTAGGAATTCCATTGTCTGTACAGAAAAATTCCATTGTCTTTTCTGGTTTATAGTTTTTGAATGTCTTTGCAATGTCAGGCATATATTTTTCAAATGCTTCTATATTTACAGCAAACTGATCAATAAGGTGATCTGCCATTACCTGCTGTTTTTGAGAAAGCTCTTTGATTTTTTCTATATCTGTAAGATCAAGAGACTTTAGCTCATGAGCAATGTTGTCTAAATTTGTATTAGGAGAGAAAAGGACATCTCTTAACTTACTTGAGCTTTTTTCTTCTGTAAACATTTGAAATCCTGCGTTTTAGAATGAGTTCTTTTTTGTCTGACTGTACTTGTCACTTATGTTATGTCTTTTTTTTACGCTTTTGTACAGCTCTTTTACACGATTTTGTTCGGTCTGAATGTATTCTTTTTGAGCATTGATATGTTCGTCATATGCTTTTAGAAATTCAATTGCTTCTTTTTGTTCTGCTTCACTAAGATTAGGAATAAGTTCGCAAAGTTCTTTAACAAGAGATTCATTGATTTCGCCATAATCAAGCGCAAAACCAAGATCCTCTTGTTCTAGCTCTTTGCACAAAGCATTTTCTGTCTCAGTAATTCTTCTTATAAGATCGTCAAGTTTACTCATATATTAAATATAACCCTTGGCCATATGAGCATCATGGTTCAGATCAATATCAAGCTGTTCCTGTGTGCGAAGTGACTGAGCTTCTTTTTGTGCATCTACAGAAATACTTTCCCATGCTGCTTTAATTGGAGCAAATGCCTTCATTGCATCATTTACAGCATCAGCTGTAAGTTCAATAGAAGCATCATTAAGTCTCTTTATCATATATGAGTATATGGTATAAAGGTTAGTAGCTAGTGATTCGCTTTTTGAAAAGTCTAATGTAGACCTCAAATTTTCAATAATTGCGATGGCTGATGAGAGCTTTTTTGACTTTAAGAGCAGATCATTTCTTTCAATAGCACCTTTAGCCTGTGCCATTCTGTCATTAAGACCCTGAAAGAGCATTTTTGTTACAACATAAGGATCTGCAACAGAGAGCTCCGCATTAATGTTGGTTTTTTGATACGCTTTAAGATTTCTTCCGTACATACATCTCTCCTTGCATAATAATTTTTTAGGTGGCAGAAAATTGCCACACTGATATTTAACTTAGCTATATGCAAGAAGAGTGCCTGTTTTTAATTTTGTGGATTTTCCTGAATGAAAAATACCTTGTGACGTGCCTGTCTGTGCATTCTTGAACTGTGAATAAACTGCTGACGAAGACGTGATCTTTTTGCTGTTGTATTGTTTCTTAACAGTCTGTTTGATTTTTTCACTTTTATATCCTCCTATGCCTTAAAGTATATCAGATCATTAAGGTTATGTTCGTCCAAATTTGTAAGATTTCCATTAAGCAAAAGTAATAAAATTTCACATTTAAATAAAGAAAAAAATGCGACGAATGTGGTAAAATACAAAAATGTTTTTTGAGCAATCGCTCAATATTTCAAACTTCAGTAATATACATACAGGAACAATTCTGATGGATATCATTTTAGGTTCTCCAGCCGTCTCCACCTTTAGATTAGATAAGATTACCCAGTCTCTTGCAAAAGAGGGGATAAAGGTAAGCTCAATTAGCACTCATT
>NZ_JBGVMC010000226.1:0-5435 GCF_045124615.1 Succinivibrio sp. | reverse complement strand
CTATCAAGATTAAGGTTTCAAGTTCAGATACGAAACGCTAATAACACTGTTGCAGTTTTTACTGCAACAGTTCTTTTTCAAAAGCATCTAATTCCTGTTGTTCTTTTTCTTTCAAAGAAGTTTCTTCTTTTTCTGAAACTGTTTCAGGCTCTTGGTGTTTCTCACTTTCTGTTGTTTCATTAGCAATTGTCATTGCATCACTGCTAGCACTATCTTCGCTTAGTTGTATGTTATCTTCTAATACTGTGCTAGTAGATGGTTTTTCAATAATATTCTCTTTTTTCTTTTCTTGTGTAACTTTTTGTTCTATCTCTTCTTCTTTTTGCTTAGGTAGGAGCACTAGTCCTGTTCTGATCTCATCTCTTTTTAGAGCTTTCAGAGTATATACAGGAGCATCTTTATTTCCTGTAATGTGAAGAGCAGAGATATTTCCTTTTGTAAATGTTCTTAAAAGAGCATGTAAATTTAACTTCTCTGATAAAAGATCATACTCACCATAGGTTTTTACAGAAGATGATGTCAGCTCACTTTTTCCATTAACTTTTGCAATTCCATTATCAATTTCCAGACTGACTGCAAGTTTATACAGTCCACAGTCGCTTTCTTTTAATGCCTCTATGAGTTCATCTTCTGTAAATGTATAAGATCCTTCTTTGCCTCCGTTGAGAAGATCAAGTCCAAAACCAGAAATAAAGAATTGCTTACTTTCTATGTTGATTTTTCCTCTTAGACGAAGAATAAGATTTTCCTTTCTAAGATATTCATTTGTAATTCCTGTGTAACTATGGGCACTTGTTAATTTTGAAATACTGTCTTGTGTATTCATTTCAAGCTTTAAATTAACCTTGCCGTTTACAAGTCTCTTGATTAAATCAGAATTCAACTCAGTAACATCAAATTCATTGGCATTAAATCTTGCAGTAAGAGAATTGTTCTTACTGTTATAGTTGTAGATTCCTGATGCAGATGAGTTATTAAAGGTTATATTCTCAAGATTAAACAGAGTATTATCACCAGAGATTTTGCTTTTTAGTTTCAGCTCTTTAAAAAACAGATCTCTGTAATAACCACTATTCAATACTATGGTAAATATGCCATTTGAAATATAATTCTTGTCTTTTGAATTAAAGGAAATGCCTCTGCCGTTTAAATTGAAATTTTTTACGGTAAGTGGGAAATCATCAATATTTGATACAAATTCGACATTACTTATATTTAGATTTTCAATTTTTGTATTAAGTTTAAACGCAGATGAATGAATGGAGTTTAGAAGATTATCAGTAAGGTCAATACGACCATTGTTTAATGTGATCTTATCGACAAGTAAGTTATACTCATCACTTTCGTTATTCTTTTTGTACTTACACCAAAGTTCAAAATCTGTATTGATGTATTTTCCATGAATTTTTACTGTAATGTTGTTCTTATCAACTCTTGCACTTACTGCATTGCTGTCAGTGCTTAATCCCATCTTAGGTTTAGATATTTCTCCTGCTCTTCCATTAAATATAAAACCTAAGGTATCATTCTTGATTTCAAGATTGGAGATTTTTCCATTTAGCTGACCAAAATAAACGTCTGAAGCAGGAATAGCAAGTACTGAATTTGCAACAGATACAACTGGAGCTTTGATAGCGTATTTGTTTGCAAGCTGTTTATGATCTTTTAAAATGACGTTTTTTATATTCAGTGACTGGAATGTGATTTCATCAGTATGCTTATTTATTGTGAAGCTACCGTTAACAATTCCTCCGTAAATCTTTGTAGAGAAATTTTCAATTCTGCTGCAATCAGTCTCCTCACTTACCTTTGCATATAGATCTTTTATTTCATATCCATCGATAGTTCCTTTTTTTACTTGAACTGTTCCGCTTGTAAAAGCAAGCTGTCCTTTCTGATTTACAGAAACATTATCTAAATTTGCAGTTGCGTTTTCAGCTACTAGAGCAGAAAGTGTTAAAGGAGAATCAACTAGTTCTAGCTTATTAATTTCAAAGTTTAAAAAACCAAAACGCTCGGCC
Organism: Succinivibrio sp.; assembly: GCF_045124615.1. Classification (NCBI taxonomy): domain Bacteria; kingdom Pseudomonadati; phylum Pseudomonadota; class Gammaproteobacteria; order Aeromonadales; family Succinivibrionaceae; genus Succinivibrio; species Succinivibrio sp. Next base: position 3,414 of record NZ_JBGVMC010000226.1, on the reverse strand, counting down.
TCTATATGGTTAAGGTCGGCCTCATCAATCTGTGCATTTTTCAGATAAAGATATTTAAACTCTAGATTATCTGACTTTATCAAGCTTCTAAGATCGAATTCTGCGTATATCTCGTCAATGTGGGATTTGTTTACGGTAATATCTTTAATTTTTATGATATTCGGATACAGAGGAGAGAATTCAATCTCTTTACAATTGATTGATAGTGATGTTCTCTCTTTTAAAAAGCTTATGAGTGGGGCTTTGATATTTTCTCCATTAAAGTAAAGAATAAATCCCACGAATAGTATCAGTAAAACAAGAAAACCACCCACGAGATATTTGAGAAATCCCGAGCGTTTCTTTTTGTTCTTTATCAGAGCAAGGTTTGATCTTAGTGCCATAAGCAAAATTCTTATAAATTGAAGTTTTTAAACCATCTTGCGATGAGTTTTTTTACTTTTTCAATGTCGTTTTCAATTAAATCACAAGCAACAGATCTTGCTTCATTAATTAGTTCAAAGTCTCGTCTTACATCTACTAACTTGAATATATCAAAACCACTTTGTCTCTGACCGATTACATCACCAGGACCTCTAAGTTTTAAATCTTCTGTTGCGATAACAAAGCCATCTGTTGTTTCTCGCATGATCTGTAATCTTTTAACAGCTGTTTCATTATCAGTACAATCTTCCTTGTCATAAAGAAGAACACAGCTTGAATCAAGACTTCCTCTGCCAACACGACCTCTTAGCTGATGAAGCTGAGCAAGACCAAAACGATTAGCCTTTTCAATAATTATGATGTTGGCATTTGGAACGTCAACGCCAACCTCAATAATAGATGTAGCAACTAGGACAGAAATATTTCCATCAAGGAAACCCTGCATTACACTGTCTTTTTCATCAGAACTCATCTGTCCGTGTAGAAGGCCTACTTTATAACCTTTGATTTTGTTTTTTAGTTCATTGAAACATGTAATTACTGACTCATCGTTATCTTCAGTAGCTTCAATATTAGGACATACCCAGTAAACCTGATTGCCATTTTTAAGAGTTTCATTGAGTCTTGATATTACAAAATCTCTTTTTTCGTTGGACATTACAACGGTTTTTATAGGTTTTCTTCCTATTGGAACTGTTGTAATTGTGCTTACGTCCAAATCAGAGAATAGAGCTAACTGCAGTGTTCTTGGAATAGGTGTTGCTGTCATTACAAGCTGATGCAGTGTCTTACCTAAAGGTGCTTTCTTCAGGAGTGCTACCCTCTGATCAATTCCAAAGCGGTGCTGTTCATCAATAACTGAGAAAACAAGTTCTTTATATTCTACTTCAGGCTGGAATAAGCTATGGGTTCCTACAATAATCAAAGCTTTTCCTGAACGTATTTTTTCAAGGGCTTCTGCTCTTTGTTTTGCCTTAAGAGAACCTGTAAGAAGAATAGTTTCTATATTAAGGAGCGCTGTGAATTTTAAAATTGTGTTGTAATGCTGTTTTGCTAATATCTCCGTTGGTGCTAGCAGAACACTTTGTTTTTGGTTGTTAGCACAGATAAGCATAGACATAACAGCAACAAGCGTTTTTCCTGAACCTACATCGCCGTGTAAAAGGCGAAGCATTGGTTTTTCATGGCTTAGATCATCAGCTATCTGAGAAAACACCTTCATCTGATCAGGTGTTAATGAAAAAGGTAGTGACTTTATAAATTGATTTATAAAATCGGTATTTATTTGTAATTTATAAGCAGTCTTCGTCTCGTTTTTCTTTTTCAGACAAATAAGAGTGAGCTGATATGCAACAAGCTCCTCAAAGCAGAGTCTTTTGAAACTTTGTGTATTCTGCAGGATAAATTTAGCAGTGCTGTCTTTTTGTGCCACTGGATAATGGGCATTGTATAAAGCTTCATTAAATGAAATCTTAAAAGGGTTGTGCTTATTGTCTAGTAATTCTTCAAAAGGGAAGTTTTGCATTGTCTCAAGCGTTGAATGAATTACTTTTTTAATTACAGCCTGAGGTGTTTTTTCTACAGCATGATATACAGGAGACAGTCTATCCTCTAGCTGTATAATTTCAGACTCATTCAGTCTGGTCATGTTTGGCTGTACGATATTTTTATTTGACGTAAAGTCATTGAATTTGACACAACCAAATACTAGATATCGGCCTCCTACCTGAAACTGTTTTGTGAAATTTACTGGTAGGTTAAAGAATACAGCTTCTAAATAGCCAGTTTCATCTTGCAATCCGAGTTTGAAAATTCTGCTTCTTGAACTTGTCATATTGTTTACTCTGACAATATGAGCATCAATAAGCGAGTATGATCCATCTATTTTGGCATCAGCTATCTTGGTAAGTTTTGTCTTATCAAGATATCTAAAAGGAAGATCTAAAAGAAGATCAAAAAGAGTAAAAATACCCTTTTTGTAGAAACTGTGAACATAACGAGGTCCTAATCCCTTTATTGTAGAGATATCTGATGTATGAAATTTACTATCATTATCTAGGACCATATGCTCGTTTGCTTTCTATAATAACTGCTTAATAAATATAGAAGCTTTGAATCTTTTAACCTTCTTGAGTAGTCTTTGAATTTCCTCAGGGTAGCTTTCAAAGGAATCAAGATCATCTACTCCATTGATTGCAGCGGTATGTTTTAACAAGAACTGTTGTTCATGAACAAATTTTTCCTGCAATAAATGGTTTGGATCAGAAATAATAATTCCGTTTTCAAGATCAAGTCCCCAAGCTCTTGGATTTAGGTTATTACCTGTAATAAGAGCAAAAGAGTTATCTACAAACATTCCCTTTACGTGATAGGTGTTGTCACCATCAGTCCAGAGTCTGACTCTCAGATTACCAGATTCTATGTATTTACGATTTTTTTCAACAAAAGCCTTAAGATTCTGTTCATATATATAAGGAACAGCTCCCACTGGTGAGAATTTTTCACCTTCACGGATGAAAAAGTCGTTAGCTCTTTTATCACCAACTACAAGTGTAACCTGAATATCCCTTTGAAGAGCATCTTCAACCGCTTTTGAGAGAACCTTTGGAAGGTTGAAATATGGTGTGCAGATAAATAGTTTTTCCTTTGCAGCACCGATAAGCCATTGAACAGATTTATTCAGCTGATTTCCTCTTTTGCCAAGACCTGCAATAGGAGTTAAACCAACCTGATCTCCGTGTAGTTTTTCGTTTTTAATCTGATACTGTGTTACAGCAAGATGATTTCTAAGCTTTTTGATTTCATCTCTTATCTCTTTTGCTGATTTTACCTGTCCTTGAGAGAAATCTTGTACAGCAAGATTGTTATGGAAAGCTGTTGTTGCATAGTTGCACATTGCATCAGCAAGAGACTTTAATTTGATTTCATGGTATCTGTCTAAACGATATCTTCCGTTTTCACCCATATAGACATCGTTAATGCTTGCACCTG
>NZ_JBGVMC010000225.1:0-4732 GCF_045124615.1 Succinivibrio sp. | reverse complement strand
AATGATTCATCTGTATTGTTAATGCCGGTAGCTATTAAATTAAGATCGGTAAATTTCAAATTTGATAAGCTAAGATTATCAGCACTAAGATTTATTGAATCAAAACGCTCTAGTCTGTCAAAACCGCAAAAACCAAGGTTTAACTCAATCTTTTTTGCACTAAAATCTGCAAAAAACAAATCTGATGAATTTACATATGCACTTATGTTTTTACTCAAAGATGCATTAACCAAAGCTTCAAATGTTAATTTCTTTTTATTTGATTTATAAGGTGCATTAAATAATACATCTACTTGAGCACCTTTAAGGATACCTGCACTTCCTTTAATAGAGCTTTTTGATGAGGTTAGCTTTATGCTTCTATCAATACTCTGACCTAAGAAATCTTCTAATACATCGTCAAATAATTTGAAAACAGTTGAATTTACAGCACTTGTATCAGCAAAAAATTCTGCATTTACAAATCCTATTGAAAAATTAACAGGGGTCTTTTTTACTGATTTATCAATCTTTAGGGAAATATAACCATTTTCAGTGAATAAGGATGATTTTTCACTTGTATAGGAGAGCTCAAATATATCATCAACATTCTTTGTATTTGTTTGAACATTCAAACCTTTTTTTACATATTGGTCAATATTCTTAAGACCATATCTTATAGCATATCCTGTTGCATAAACGCCTGCAAAGTACAGTGCCACTATAAAAAGCGTAAGGATGCTGATCCACTTTAAAGATCGCTTCATAAGGCTCTCCTTATAAATTATGAGTTTTCTTCTGGAAAATTATAAGGCTTTGCTAAAGGATGTTCCCATACCTTCTTAACAAAATCAGGAATTATTAGATTATATCCAAGCTCTCTGTATGCACCTTCAACATGAAAATCACTGCCAAGAGATGCAAGAAGAGAATACTTTTCACAAAGTTTTGCAATAAAATCTCTGTCAGATGGGCTCATCTGACTTGAACCAACTTCCATTGCAACACCGCCACATGACTTAAAATACTCAATTAACTCTCTTAACTTTGTATTTGTCATCTGATAGCGTCTTGGGTGAGCTAAAACAGGGACACCATTTGATTCAAGAATAGCCTTTACAGCTACACTTACATCAGGCCATTGTGTCTTTACATAGCAGCTCTTTCCTTTTTTAAGATAAACTGAAAAAGCCTCATCAGTATTTTGTGCTCTTCCCATTTCAACAATATATCGAGCATAGTTGCCACGTGTTATAGATGCACCAGGAGCTGCCCTTTTCTTACACTCTTCATAAGCATTTTTAAAGCCCTGCTTTTCAAGTTTTTCGCCAATGGCTACAGCTCTTTCAATTCTCTTTATCTTCTGATTTTTAAGATACTCTTTTAATGCAGGAGATTGTGTATCTAAAAATAAACCTACAATGTGGATCTGCTCATTATTGAATAATGCTGACAGCTCAGCACCTTCAATAAGTGTAAGCAATCCTTTTGCAGCTTCCTTAGCCTCTTTTATTCCATCCACGCAATCATGATCAGTTAGTGCAAGATGAGTAATTCCTCTCTCGTGTGCTCTTTGAACAAGCTGCGTAGGTGTAAGAGCACCATCAGAGGCATTTGAGTGTGTATGTAAATCAAATTTTGAAAAAAATGCAGCCATTTTTACTCCTGTCTACTGTGCATTCAGAAGTTCTAACTCTTCCCATCTTGAATAAAGCTCATCAAGCTTACTCTGAAGTGTTGCTCTCTTTTCGTTGAGTTCTCTTGCCTTTTGACCACCATCAGAATATGTATCAGGATTATTGAGCTCTTCATCAAGTATACTAATCTCTTCTTCTAGTTTTTCTACTTTCAAAGGGAGCTGTTCAAGTTCATGCTTTTGCGTAAAGGAAAGTCCTGATTTACTGCTCTTTTCCTTTTTTTCATTTTCCTTTTTCTGAACTGTCTGTGCTTTCTTAACAGTATCTTCCTTTTTAATTCTCTGATAATAGGCAAGCACATCTGACCAGCCACCTACAACAGATTCGATATGCCCTTCACCATCAAATACCCATGTTTCTGTAGCTATCTTATCAAGGAATGCTCTGTCATGAGAGATAACAATAACAGTTCCTTCATAAGAAGAAATCAGATCTTCAAGTAAGTCTAGTGTTTCTAGATCAAGATCGTTTGTAGGCTCATCCATAATGAGCACGTTTGATGACTTTGCAAAAAGTCTTGCAAGCAGCAGACGGTTCTTCTCACCACCTGATAATACCTTAACAGGTGATCTCGCTCTACGGCCTGTGAAGAGGAAATTTGCAAGATATGAAATCACATGCTTGTTTTTTCCGTTTATACAAACCTCAGTATGACCATCAGCTACGTTGTCAGCGACAGATTTTTCAAGATCAAGAGCTTCATGATACTGATCAAAATACTGAACTGCTACATTTACACCAACTCTTAACTTTCCAGTCTTTGGTTTTATCTGTTCGAGCAATGCCTTTATAAGTGTGGTTTTTCCAGCGCCATTAGGACCTGTAATGCCGATTCTGTCTTTTCTCATTACAGTTGCAGAGAAATTCTCAACAACATTCTTGTCATTAAAGCCAAGAGTAATGTCTTTTATTTCATATACAAGATTGCCTGAGCGTTCAGATACATTAGCTTCCATAATCACATTGCCCATGCGATCACGTCTGTTAGCTCTGATTTCTCTTAGTTGCATGAGGTCTCGAACGCGGCCTTCATTTCTTGCAAGTCTTGCTTTTACACCGCGTCTAATCCATGCTTCTTCTTGTGCTAGATTTCTGTCAAACTCAATGTTTGCAAGCTCTTCTTTTCTAAGTCTTTCATCTCTAAGCTCAATATAGCGGTTAAATGAACCTGGATATGAATACAGCTTACCTCTATCAAGCTCAACTATTCTCGATGCAAGATTGTCAGCAAAGATTCTGTCATGGGTTACAAAGATGATTGTACCCTTAAAATTCTTGATTTCTTCTTCAAACCAGGAGATTGATTCAATATCAAGATGGTTTGTAGGTTCATCTAAAAGAAGTAATTGAGGCTGACAAACTAAAGCTGCAGCTAAAGCAGCCTTTCTTCTGTTACCGCCAGAAAGACTTTTTAATGGGGTATCTGGATTTAATCCGATTCTGTTTAGTACCTTCTTTACAGTAGCATCAACAACAAAACCATCGTGCTTTTCAAGAAACTCTGAAAGCTCTGTTAGTCTTTTAGGATCAGTACAGGTATAAAATTCTGCAAGCGCCAATCCAACAACAGGATATGAAGATGCTGCAAGTGTATAGGCACAGCCACTTTCATAAGCAGGAGGATCCTGACACAATGATGCGATTTTAAGTCCTGACTGAACGATAATTCTTCCTGAATCAAGCTCTCTTTTGCCCTCAATGACGCTTAAAAGAGTGGACTTTCCTGTACCATTTCTGCCAACTAGACAGATCCTTTCACCTTCCTCAACTGCAAAAGTGGCACCTTCAAAAACTCTGTCGGCCCCATTGTTTAAATATGCATCAATTATAGAAACTAAAGCCATTAGATATCCTTAACTCCGTCAGGACCGAAAACTCTTGGCTTTCTTCTAGGTGCACTCTGTCTGTCAGATGGCTTTTTAAAATCCTTTTTAAAGCTCTGTCTGTCAGAATTTGATCTAAATGTTCTTGAATTTACACTCTTTGCAGCACTACCCCATACACGATTTGTTCTTTCATTTGAAAAATCGTCATCTCTTGATGTTTTAGTTGTATTTGAATAGCTGTGATATGTGCTCTTTGGTTTTTCATTTAAAGTCTTCTGCCACTTTGGAGCTGACTTTACGCTAACCATAGGAGCAATCTCTTTTTGCTGCTTTTCTTTTGAATAAACAAGAGTGAAGCAAGAATGGATCTTTTCATTACGCTTAAAGTCACGTGGTAGTGTTGCCTTTGAAATATCATTAATTTCAAAGCCATACTCTAATAAAGATTCTTCATCTAACTTAAAGCCTCTGTGATTTGTACAGAAAATAACCTTTCCGCCATCTTTTAAGTGTCTTATAAGATTTGACAGTAAAGCTACATGATCTCTTTTTACATCAAAGCTTGTTTCCATACGCTTTGAATTTGAGAAGGTTGGAGGATCAATATAGATTAAATCAAACAAACGTCCCTGATCACTTGACAGCCATGATAAACAGTCAGCCTGAATAAACTCACTGTTTTCAAGTGATAAGGCATTCTGTTTGAAGTTTTCTATTCCCCACTCAAGATATGTCTTTGACATATCAACACTTACAGTTGATTTAGCTCCGCCAAGTGCTGCAGCAACAGATGCAGTACATGTGTATGAGAACAGATTTAAAACATCCTTGCCCTTAGCTTCCTCTCTAATCATCTTTCTTATGATTCTGCTATCAAGGAACAGACCTGTATCAAGATAATCATATAGATTTACACGATAAAGAGCATTGTCCTCATTTACAACCATAAACTCATTTTTCTGTTCTTGAGCTTTTTCGTACTGGCTGTCACCTTTTTTAACTTCACGGCTCTTTAAAATTACTCTTTCGCCTTTAACACCTGTTACATCAACAGTTGCACTTACCATATCAAGTTCATGGCGTTTTGCAATAACAGGATTTACCTTAGCAGGAGCCTTATAAGCATAAATTACATAAAAACCATTGTAGTAATCTATTGCAGCTGAATATTCAGGTACATCGGCATCATATACACGATATGCATTTGTATTTACATTCTTTGCCCATTTT
>NZ_JBGVMC010000224.1:0-3484 GCF_045124615.1 Succinivibrio sp. | reverse complement strand
ATGAATCATTTGATGTAAAAATAGATCTAAAATCTAAAGAAATAGTAAATTCAGTCAGTGATGTTAAAGCTGTTATGATAGCAAAAGGCCTTTCTTATGATGAGATAAATTCTGCACTAAAAGAAGGTGATTTAGACAGGTGTTTTGATTCATTAAAGCGTATTGATATTTCAAAATTTGATGCTGTTTTAGATAATTCCCTTAAAACATATGTTGGTGTTTTCAGAAAAAATGCTATCAAATTTAGTTCAAACGGTTATTTAAAATTTGATTCAAACAATGATGTATTCTTGCAAGAAGCATTTTTAAGTATAAAGACAAATGATGCAAAAGGCGCTGAATTTCTATTTAAAAAGAAGAATGGCGAATATGTATGTAATTTAGAATATAAGAATGAAAGGCTGTATATAAACGGAATTGGATTTTAACAGTCAGATTTTTGAGTATATAAAGACTTAAAATCAGAAAAATAATCGATATTAAAACTCGTATCAAAAATCACATTAAATTAAAAAAATTAATTTTTTCATAATATACAAAGCTGTGATAAAATGCGCACAGCTTTTTATACTAAATAATAGGGACTTCTATGAGTTGGTTTGAGAATCTATTACACAAGACTGCATCTTCAATTTCATCAGGTGCAAAGCATGAAATTCCTGAAGGTGTTTGGACAAAATGTTCTGCTTGTGATCAGGTTTTATATAGAGCAGAGCTTGAGCGTAATTTAAATGTATGTCCAAAGTGCGGTCATCATATGCATATCAAAGCTCGTGTACGCCTGGATTCTTTCCTTGATAAAGACGGCAGAGAAGAGCTTGCTGGTGATTTAGAGCCAAAGGATATCTTAAAGTTTAAGGATCTAAAAAAATATCGTGATCGTTTCCTTGCAGCTCAGAAAAAGTCTGGTGAAAAAGATGGTTTAGTTGTAATCAAGGGCACTTTAAAAGGCTTACCAGTTGTAGCTTGTGCTTTTGAGTTCGATTTTATGGCTGGCTCTATGGGCTCTGTTGTTGGTGCAAGATTCTGTGCTGCTGTTGAGGAGTGTTTAAGAACTCATCGTGCACTTATCTGCTTCTCAACCTCAGGTGGTGCTCGTATGCAGGAGTCATTATTCTCACTTATGCAGATGGCAAAGACATCAGCTGCTCTTGCAAGACTGTCAAAGGCACATCTTCCATTTATCTCTGTTATGACCGATCCTACAATGGGTGGTGTTTCAGCTTCACTTGCAATGCTTGGTGACATCAACGTTGCAGAGCCAAATGCACTTATTGGTTTTGCCGGTCCTCGTGTTATTGAACAGACTGTTCGTGAAAAATTACCAGAAGGTTTCCAGAGAGCAGAGTTCTTAGTTGAAAAGGGCGCAGTTGATATGATTGTTACCCGTGCTAAGATGAGAGATGAGCTTGCAAGTCTCGTTTCACTGCTTCTTGGCAGTCATGATCCATCAGTTCCTATGGTTGAAGTGCAGTCACGTTATGCAAACAAATCATTATCTGACGGTTCAATTCCAGTTGAGGCAGAGCTTGTAAATCCAGATGTTTCAATCTAGTGATTATCAATGGTTATAAGTAAGTCTGAATTAAAGCCAGGTTCAATCGATGCCTGGCTTAGTTTTCTTGAAAAAATCGATCCTAACCGTATTAAACTGGGACTTGATAGAGCAAAAAAAGTCCTTGAAAATCTTAATCTTCAAAATTTAAAAGATATCAAGATTGTAGAGGTTGCAGGTACAAACGGCAAAGGCTCCACTGCTGCTTTAATTGCTAATTCACTCTCATGCTCAGGAATTAAAACAGGTCTTTATACATCTCCTCATCTTAAAAAGTTTAATGAACGAATTGCTATTGATGGCAGACTTATTAGCGATGATGATCTCTGTATTGCTTTAAGTTATGTTTATGATCATTCAAAAGGTGTTGATTTAACATACTTTGAATATACAACACTTGCTGCAATTTATCATTTTTACAATCAAGGCTGCAGTGCAATTGTTCTTGAGGTAGGTTTAGGCGGAAGACTAGATGCTGTAAATATACTTGATGCTGATGTTTGTGTTATTACATCTATAGGTCTTGATCATACAGCAATTCTTGGCGATACCATTGAGAAGATCGCAAAAGAAAAGTCAGGAATCATTAAGAATAAATCTTCAGTTATTACAGGCTTACTACCAGTAGATGCTAAAAAGGTTGTATATAACATAGCAAAAGAGAATAATTCTGAGTTGTTCTTTGAAGGTGAACACTTTGAAGGTCGCTTTACAGATGGCTTTACCTTTGTTCAAAAATCTGCAATTGGTACCTTTGAGTCATATTCTCTTGCAACACCAAAAATACCACTTATCTGTGCACCATCTGCGATAAAGGCTTTAATGGTTTTAAAAGAACGTGGCCTTAATATATCTGTAGATGCAATTAACAGAGCATTAAAGGTAACATCACTGCCAGGTCGTATGCAGCTTGTTAAATATCATCCTGCAATTTATCTTGATGTTGCTCATAATCCTCCTGCAGCACTGCATCTTGCAAAGACATTAGCGAAGAGAGTTATCAAAACAAAACGATATGCTCTTATAGGAATGCTTAAGGATAAGGATATTGAATCGGTAATCTCAATTATCAAAGACTGTTTTGACGGCTTTTATGTTGCATCTTTGCATACTCAAAGAGGAGAGTCTTCAACTCGTCTTGTTAAGGCTTTAAAAGAGTGTCAAATATCTGATTCTCTGATAAAATCATATGAAACAGTAAATGAAGCCTTAACAGAATGTGTTAAGGATGCAAAAGATGATGATGAGATTATTGTTCTTGGCTCTTTTGTAACAGTTTCTGAGGTAGTAGACTGCCTTGTAGATGACAATTTTATAAAAAAAGCTAGAAATAGACAGAATAATAGTTAACAGCTAAGATTGTGCTGTTAGAATAAGAATAGGAGGCGCTCTTTTTGCGATATATATGAAATTTGATACAAGTTTAAGAAATAGAATTGTTGGATCTTTATGTGTAGCTTCACTTGTGCTTATTCTTATTCCATTTTTATCAGACAGTAATGATTCTTCTGCAAAAAATGATAGCTCAAATGCGATAGCAATTACTAAAAATGGAGCAATGACAGATGAGTCAGGTCAGCTTGTTAGTGCTTCATCAGATATTGCACAGGCACAAAGTGAGCATGACTATTCAGATTTATTAGCACCAGTTGATGATACACCAAAAACGACACAAGTATCTCCATTTGATGCTTTAAAGCAGAATGAGCAGCAGTCAAATACAGTTCAGAGTGAACAGCTTGAGCCTAAAGAGCCAGTTTCTGCTACAACTACTTTCCCAGATACAAATCGTGAAAGTACAACTACAAGAGAAGTTTTAAAATCATCAAGAAAGAATGCAAATCAAAATGCATCGTCTGCAAAGATCACACAGCCAAAAGTAAATTCAGCTTTAGCTTCAGGCATGTATGCAGCTCAGGTTGGAGTATT
>NZ_JBGVMC010000223.1:0-2404 GCF_045124615.1 Succinivibrio sp. | reverse complement strand
ATATTCATTTTCATGTCGAAAAGAGAAATGTTTAAATCTCATTGAAAAGAACGCAAGTTCTTTTGTTAGTTCATTGTTGTTGATATTTAAAGCAAGCTTATTTAACTCATCTTTAATTTCTTTTTGACTATTTGAATCAATGTAGATTATCTTGTCTAAACGAACTTGACTAAATGTATTCATAAGACTTTCTAATTGATCAGAACAAAACTCAATACATACTCCTTTTCCATGATCTGCATAGCGATCCCATTGAGAAGCATCATCTTCTTCTGTTGTGAATGAAAAGGAATATGAACTTCTTGCTTTTTTCTCAATAGAAGAATAATTATTCTTTACAAATTGAATTAAGTTTTTTGCAATGCCTTTAGGTTCGAGAGCCTTAATTATATCTAGAACAGCTCTGCCTTCGCTTGCATCATTTAAGTTTCTTAATCGGCTAAAATAAAGCTCTTGGCTATCTAAGATTCCTAGTAAAGAAGATGTTTTTGTGTAATGAAATAATCTTGGTAAACTCATATCTGTTAACCTTCGTTATAACAGAATTTCACAATATAAAATCTTTCCTAAGATCTTTGGAAAATTAGCTTAAAAAGATCTTATAGATTAATTAGTTACAGTGTAACAAAAATTTATTAATCGTGATTTTTTACGTCAACGATTAAAGCTCTTTAAAAATTTGGTATATAAATCAGACAGATAAGAATTTGATGTTCTTATGAATTAGCTCATTTTAGTAGGTGTTTTTTCAAGAAATTGGACTTTTGAAAAAGGGCTTAATTTTGAATGGGTTATGGATAATTTTGGATATAAAAATAGGGATAACTGTGCTACAATTCTCTCGCCAAATCAAATAGATAACACAAGGATCCCCATGCAGAAATTATCCTTTTTTATTGCTCCATTGTCAAGTTCAGAAAACACCTCTTTAACCTCAGTTCTCTCTAAAGAGAATATCTGCTGTATAGCTAGAGCAAAGAAGGCTCTAGTTAGACAAAGAAAGTTTGATGTAGCTGATTACACTTTAACAGCACTCAATCTCATGTGCTCACCTACTAAAAGCTCAGAGTTAACCCTTAAGTCAATTGCAGATGCCTACAATAAAGCATCAGACAATGAATCTATGACGGTTAAGTGTATTCACAAGCAGCTACAGCAGGAAACAACACTAGAAACTGTTAAAGAGCTTTGTCAGCAGTTATTAACACTGTTTAAATCAAAGTCTTTAAACCTAAAGTTAAAAGAGAATCTGCCTGCTGATTTAAAGGCTCTATTAAAACGCCTTAAGGTTAATGACATCATTCTCATTGATGGTACAGAGATTGACTTACAGTACTCATGTGCTGATAACTTTAGTTGCAAAAGCAAAGGTAGACCTAGAAGAGGATGGCTCATTACCAAGACCTGGTATTAAGTTACATGTTGCCTTCTCAATCATTAAGAATACCTTTGAATACATTGAAGTAACTGAAGCTGTTGGCTCTGAAAGAGATTGCGTTCATCCTGAAAGATTCAAAAACTGCCTTATCATTGCTGATAGAGGCTATATCAGTGAAGATCTTGAAAAGCGAATTACTGACTCAGGTAATCTTTTCCTTATCAGAGGAAAAGCTAATACAGCAGGTGTTATTACTGAATGCTTTGATGACAATGGTCAAAATATTACTAAGTATATTGGTAAAACCGTTAAGGCTGTTCCTGAACAAACAGGTGCAGACTTAACCGTTGTTAGCAAACTAACAGACCATAAGCTTAGAGTGGTTTTAAGACATAATCAAAATGCAAAAGCAGATGAACAACGCTCTGTTCTTAGAACTAATATTCCAAGAGAATGCCTTTGTGCAAAACAGATTTTCATGCTTTACAGAGTACGCTGGTCTATTGAGCTTTTTAATAAAGCAAATAAACGTAGCAATTGCCTTCAGAGTATCAACTCTGCTGACAAGAACATCATTTTGACTTTTGTACTACTGTCATTGATTGCATCGCTTTCTAAAACTTACTGTGGTATTAAGGCTATGTTAAAGAAAAAGATCCAATGGATATCTATGCTTAAACTACATAAACTCAATACAGCCTTCAGCAAGCTTTTTAGAAGTCTGCAGTCACTTAAGCTGTCGTCTATATATCAAATTTTTAAAGAACTTTTCGATGAGATTAGTACGCATTGTCAAAGGACAACGCCTTCTAATCGAGATCGAGTTTTATTAAAAGATCTACCATTGTTAGTATGGCAGATCGTTAACCAACCTAACCCTTTTGACAATAATGTCTTAAGGTCTTAGGTAAGATTTATTATACAAAATAATTGTTATATTTCAATATTAAAGTCAATTATTTTATAACAAAAAGATAAAAACCATCATGTTTGTACAAATAATAGAAGGAATACTTTTTTTGTTCT
>NZ_JBGVMC010000222.1:0-7647 GCF_045124615.1 Succinivibrio sp. | reverse complement strand
CTACCAACTGAGCTATTCCCGCATCCGATGTGTGCCATTATAGACCATAATTTTAATCTGTCAACATTTTTTTAATTTTTTTTCAATCTATATTTTTTAATCCTATACAAAATACCTTACATCTTCACTCAAATATTACATCTACTTAATAATTCTTAAATATTGCATTAAGACAATATTAGCGAAACAAATTTGGAGATTTATTTATGTCTAACAATACAACCGACTTGTCACGTCGCAATTTTCTAAAACTTACAGCATGCGCTACTGCAGTTACCGGTATCAGCTCTCTTTTCTCACCAGCTTATGCATTTAACAATGAAAAGATTGCAAAGATAAAACTGGACAGTATTCCGACAGATCCTGTTGAAATTGCAAGATCATCTGCTCTTGTAGGTTATGCATTCAGATACCTTATGTCAGTGATTGACACCATTCATAATCAGGATCTGAAAAACAAGGTTCTGTCAATTTATAACAATACAGCACCTTCATTTGCTTTTAAGTTTGCAGATGAGGATCTGAAAAAAACTGTTTACAGTCAGCTTAAAAATCAAAATCTTATTGATGAAAGCAAGACTCCTTATGATAAATTCCTGCCACCATTTGATTTATCAGGTGCAGCTCCACAGCCATTTTTCAGTGCTCCTGGCAGTGGTTATCAAAGCCATCACGCATATCCAGGTGGTCTTGTAACACATACAGCTGTTAACGTAATGGTTACATTAAGTCTTCTTGAATCATACAAAAAGTTTTACAAGTACGACGCTATCTATGATGAGGCTGTAGCAGGTCAGCTTTTACATGATCTGGCAAAACCATACGTTTTCCAGTGGAAAAAAGATGGATCATCTTTACCTGAATACCAGATTGGCGGCACTGGCGCACATCATATTTTCTCAATAGCAGAATCAATACACCGCAATCTTCCTGCTAATGTTATCGTCGCACAGGCCTGCGCTCACGATCATCCTGGCAGCGAAAACGACGAAAAATCTGTAGTTGATTATATTAAGGCTGCAGCTGTTCTATGTCAGGTAGATCCTGTCAGAATGAAGCTTTTAAGCTCTGATGGAAAGCATCTTAATACTCCTCACAGACAGGCAGGCTTCCTGGTTCATTTAGGTGATCATGACTTTGTGCTCAGCGTTCCTGCTGCAAAAGAAAGTATTGCTGCACTAAAGAAGGTTGCAACTGATGTTTTCGGCATGAAAAATTCTGAGCTTGATGGAATAAGATTCAACTCTCTTCGTAATTATATCGGTGCAAACTACAGTTTCATGAGATATCAAAACGACCTGAGTGTATCTTCTGATCCTTACAGCGCAGCTAAACAAGCAGCTCTTTTATGCATTGAAAAATAATATTTTCATTTAATAACATTTAATAAAAGGTCGCATTGCGACCTTTATTCAGGAGTTTTTATGGGAACTTTTTCTATTTGGCACTGGGCAATTGTATTTTTAGTAATTGCATTAATTTTTGGAACATCAAAGATTAAGGATCTTGGTAAGGATCTAGGTTGTGCGGTTAAAGGTTTTAAAGAAAGCCTAAACGCAGATCCTAAGAGTACAACTGACAAATCTGAAGACAAAGCATAATGTTTGGATTCTCTTTTCCAAGCCTGCTTTTGCTTGTTGCTGTAGCTTTGCTTGTTCTTGGTCCAAAGCAAACAGTATCACTTTTCGTAAAAGCAGGTGATTTTATAAACAATGCAAAAAGACAATATATAAAACTTAAAAATGAGCTGAATTTCATAGATGCTTCAAATGATAATGTCTGCTCTTTTAATGATACAAAAAATGATTGTTCTACGGAAACAAACTCTGTTTTTACATCAAAGGTGCAGCCTTTAGGCGCAGAGATTTCAAAAACACTCAGTTCTTTTGATAACACACAAGTAAATTCATCTGCAATCAGCAAAGATGTTGATTTTTTAAAGAGGATTGATGCAATTGAACTTGAGTTAAAAGATCTAAAGGTACAGCTAAAAGAAAAGGATATCTGATATATATGAGCTCGTTTCTTGATAATTTTAATAAACTAAGATTGGCAATCATTAAAATGATTGTGATTTTTCTGCTCACTTTAGCTTTATTATCTCCATTTACAAAAGAGCTCTTCACTTTTTTGATGGATCCTTTTTCACATATTATCTGCACCAACAGGCAGTTTCTAAGCGTGGCTGTAACATCTCCTGTTATGGTTCCGATAAAAATCCTTCTTTTTTGTTCATTTTTGCTGTCTTTACCGTTTAATCTGTATATCCTGTGGAGATTTATCTCACCAGGTCTTTATAAGAAAGAAAAGCAACTGACAGTTATGTTTGCACTCATATCAGTGCTTATGTTTCTTTGCGGTCTGACTTACTGCTATTATGTCGTTTTTCCACTTGTATTTAGCTTTATAGATAGCTTTTCACCAGACAGCGTTCAGTTTGCACCTGATATAAGCGAAAGTCTTGGTTTTATCCTGCAGATGTTTATAGCATTTGGTTTTGGTTTTGAAATTCCGGTTATTGTTGTCTTTTTAAATCTGACTGGAATAGTAAAACTTGCAACGCTAAAAAAATACAGAAGATATGTCATTGTTATTGCTTTTGCAGTTTCTGCTATAATCACTCCACCTGATGTCACAAGTCAGCTTCTTCTTGCTCTACCTGCAGTTTTACTTTACGAAATAGGTATTGCAGTTTGCTCAATCTTTTGTAAGAAAGCAAATGTCCTTAATGCAGCAGAAGATATTTGATATGCTTTCTTTTATCTCTTAAATCGTAAAAAACACATATCCTCTTATCTATACTCATACAAAATTGCAAATCTTATTTGTGCATAGCCATCTTATCTTTGCACAGTTCAAATCATCGGCAATTGAGAATTGGCAATATGGCAAAAATTTGTGGCAAGTTTTTGCCATAAAGATAGAATGACAAATTTTTGAAATCTCCTGAACATAAAAAATCTAACTTTTTCTTCTTTAATATCAATAAATTATCAAAATAATGGTAAATATTATTAAAAGTTGGCATGAATAATTCATTATATTTTGCACAAATAAAAATGCTCAACAGCATTATTTAGGAGAGAAAAAAAATGGCACTATATGTACAGACAAATACATCGTCTATTAACTCACAAAGACGATTATCTAATGCTACTAAAGCGCTAGATACAACCTTCCAGCGTTTATCATCTGGTCTGCGTATCAATTCTGCAAAGGACGATGCTGCAGGTCTTCAGATTTCAGATCGTTTAACAAACCAGATTAATGGTTTAAAACAGGGTAATAGAAATGCCAATGACGGTATTGCTCTGTGTCAGACCATGGAAGGTGCGTTAGATGAGACAACTTCTATGCTTCAGCGTATTCGTACCTTAGCACTTCAGGCAGCTAACGGTACAAATACCACTGTTGATAGAATTGCAATTCAGGAAGAAATTTCACAGCTGTCACAGGAAATCACCCGTATTGCATGTAAGACTACTTTCGGTGGAAGACAGTGTATTGCAGGTGCAAATGGCGCTCATCACGGTGGTGTTCTAAATTCAGAAGGTAAAATCAGCTTCCAGATTGGTGCCTATGCCTTTGATACTCTTGAAATTACAATGTCAAATGGTTTTACACTATCAGGAATTGTAGCTGAGCAAGGTAATATTTCAACAACTAATATTCCTACTAACTTAGCTGATGCAACAAATACCGGTCTTTATAAAAATGCTAACGGTAAGTATGAATTCAACTGCTATTCACAGTCTAATGCACAATATACCATAGAGACTATCGATAAAATTATCAATGTTGTAGATTCAAAGCGTGCTGAGCTTGGTGCTATACAGAACCGTATGGAATCTACAATCAGAAATCAGGAAAACGTTGCAGAAAACGTATCCGATGCAAGATCACGTATCCGTGATACTGATTACTCTGAGGAATCATCAAATCTTGCAGCACAGCAGATTATTCAGCAGTCTGCAACCTCAATCTTAACTCAGGCCAACCAGAGACCATCAATTGCAATGTCTCTACTGCAGGGAGGCTAGTATAAATAGAATTTACTTATAAACCGTAAGAAGGTTTCTCTCCTGAGCATTATAGCTCATTGGCCGGGAAAACCCGGCCCTTTTTGGAGACAGTCTTCTGTGAATTTGATTATGTGGTACTTTGTGCTGCGTAACGATTTCTTTTTTCTAAAATAATTCACCACTATTCACCTGATCTATTTCTTTTCATTTCAATCAGATTATTAAATTTGATTGGTCTTGTTTTTGCTATAGAATAATGACATGGAAAATATACAAAGCATTATCAAAAGCATAGATGGATCTGACAGTGCAGTTTTCAAGATCCTTACAGAGCATGAAGTATGTAACAATGACTGTTATTACAGAGGAATTGTGCTTGATGGAAAAAACGCTGATATGTTTTTACCAAATGACAAGCTAAATGATCTTTTAGTTAAAAAGATTATTGAAGTATCTTTTGATGAAACAAAGCTTAATCTTAATGTCACATTCAATAAAAACAGCGATACGATAACTCTATATCCAGCAACAAATACAAAGAGCTTTACTCTGTCTTCTGAAAATGAAGGAAACGCACTTTTGATTCTAAAAAAGAAAAACCGCCTGACTTTTCATCTAATCAGACAGTTTTCACTTATTAAGAGTATTCTTGAAAAATATTCGCTGTCTACACTAACCTTTGAAAAAAGGCTTCACTAGACTAGTCCTTGTTTTCACCAATATCTCTGTCTTCAAATGTTTTCTTGCCACCAACAATAGCATTTAGATAGGAATTGATAAGCTCAAGAGCAACAGAATTGTAATCACCTGCAATCTCTATCTGATACATATTATTTGGCTCGCCAACAATTACAACATCGCGGCCAATATCAGAACAGGAGGCTGTATAAAAACCTTTACCAAGTTTACTTGGCTCTTTGCATTCATGCTTTTTTACATATTCAAGCATTAAAAGCTCTGCATTCTTATTCTCTGTTCTTTTAGTATATGTAAATAAAATCTTTGTTAGAGGTGTTTTCTGTTTCTTACTGACAGGTGATTCATAAATAACAGTATTACCCTCGATTGTAACAGACCAGGACTCAGGAACAGGCGGATAGGTTGCAACTTTAAAATCTGCCATTGCAGATGATGCAACGACAGATGCTGCAAGTGCACACAGTAATTTAATTATTCCAGGCTTCATTTTGTTCCTCAGATTTTATCTTTTCTTCTAATAATTCTAGTCCTTCCTTAATATTTTGACATCTGCAGAAAACTAAAAAGAAAGGTTTTAACTCAATTCTGTGAGCTCTTGCATATCCTAAAAACTGTTTTGCCCTATCCATTACAACTTTTTGAGTTCTATCAGTTTTAGAAAAGGTTTCTATTACTTCAATATCAGTCTCAAGGATCTGACTCAGGCTGTAAGGTTTTGCCTTATCCTTGATAACAGCACCAAGATTTGGAACACTAAAAGCACCTCTTCCGCACATGAAGCTGTCACACAATGTCTGCTGCTGACATAATAAAGAATCCTCATAGGAATTGATATTACCGTTTGCAATGAGTTTCACGCTGCCTGCAACCTCATGAAGATCCTTTAGTGCAGACCAGTTCAAAGCATCATCCCTGTAAAGACCTTTTCTTGTTCTGCAGTGAACAGTAATCTCTGATACGCCGTCAAGAGCGATGCTCCTTATAATTTCAGGTGCTTCGCTCTGATCTGAAAAGCCAAGTCTTACCTTTACACTTAATGAACAGTCATCAGGTAGAGTCTGTCTTAATTCACTTACAATTGAATGCATAAGTTCAGGCTCTTTTAAAAGCATAGCACCGCCGTGATGAACAAATCTTGATGGACAGCCAAAATTCATATCAATAAAGCGGGCGCCAAGGTTATAAGCTTTTAAAGCAGATTTTGAAATAGTATCCTTGTTGTCACCTAAAAACTGAATACCGATAGGGGTACCATCAGCAGTTTTACATCCTGTATTGAATTCAGGAACTTCTCTAATCATTGTCTTTTCAGGCATTACAAGATCGGTTACTCGAAGAAATTCAGAATAGCATCTGTCATAATGACCATGTCTGCATAAAACTTCTCTCATAGGAGCATCTGCAAGACCTTCTAAAGGTGCTAGGTAAACTGTCTTTGCCATTTGAATATTTCCGATACTTATGGTGTTTTATTACTGAAAAGTTTGATTAAGCTTAACCTTCAATACAAAAATTAAGCATATTTATGCTACAATCTGTTGATCAAAGGAGTCTATATGATAATTGCAACTCACGATGGCAGTTTCCATGCCGATGAAACAACAGCCTGCGCTATTTTAACATTCTTACACGAAAACAGCACTATTATACGTTCAAGGGATGAAATTGAACTTGAGAAAGCTGATATTGTCATTGATGTTTCAAACAAAAATGACAGCAAGCATTTTGACCATCATTCAAAGGAATTTACCCTCTGCAGAGATAATGGTGTCAAGTATGCCACAGCAGGTCTTATGTGGAAAAAGTTCGGTAAAGAGTATCTAAAGAAGGTTGCAGCTACAACCAGTCTTAAATTTACTCCATCAGCAAAAATTATCGATATGGCTTTTGAAAGAATCGATAAAGAAATCATGATCCCAATTGATCTGAATGATAACGGTCAGCTTACATCATATGTACACGAAATTGCAGATCCTAAAACAGATGGTGAATTAGAAGTTTTAAACAGACTGTCAGATTTTCATTCATCTACCCCTGATATTCCATATCTTGTGGCTATGATGAATCTTCCAAGCCAGATAGGTCAGGATCAGGATAAATCCTTTTTACAGACCGTAAAAATACTAAAAACTCTTCTTTTATCTGCATCAATTAATGCTATTTGCACTGAAAGCGGCGTTGCAAAGGTTCTTGAAATATATACAGGCGGTCAGATCCTGATTATGCATGAGAAATATCCATGGACTCAGGCTGTACTAAATTATCCTGATGTTTTCAAAGACTGTCTTATTGCTGTATATCCAGATAGAAACGGTCGATGGAGAGTTCAGTCACTGCCTTTATCAAAGGCACAGCGCTTCACTAACAGACTTCCTGCACCTACAGCCTGGAGAGGACTTAATGACAAGGATCTTGATGAAGCAACCGGTCTTAGCAATATGACATTTATTCACAAGTCCGGTTTCACAGGTGGCGCAATGACCTATGAGGATAATCTTGAGCTTGCAAAACTGTGGCTAGAAAAAGGTCTTGAAGAAAAGCAGGCCTGATATTAAGAAAATTACTAGTTTGATAAAGACAGACCCTTTATAAAGGTCTGTTTTTCATTTTTAGTGACCTTTGCCCACAAGAGAAAATACTCACCCAGCATGAAGTTTTCCGGGATCTCATCAAATTCAACAAAAAGAGCATCTTCCTGCTCATCATGAAATTC
This sequence comes from Succinivibrio sp., assembly GCF_045124615.1. NCBI lineage: Bacteria > Pseudomonadati > Pseudomonadota > Gammaproteobacteria > Aeromonadales > Succinivibrionaceae > Succinivibrio > Succinivibrio sp. The sequence goes on along the minus strand of NZ_JBGVMC010000222.1, from coordinate 213 downwards.
ATAGACAAGCTCATCGGCCTTGCTGAAGAAATATCCTTTGAGCATAACGTAATCGCCAGGTCTGGCAACCTCTTTTACGCCACGGACTGAATTTGGAAAAACGCTCTCCTCTACAGGAGTATCAAGAATACTGCTGTCCAGAATATCCAGATCTTTATCAAATTTTGTGGAGATAAACTTAACGTTTTTGGAAATGGTCTTTGTTACTCTGTA
>NZ_JBGVMC010000221.1:0-2314 GCF_045124615.1 Succinivibrio sp. | reverse complement strand
CTATGTTAGAAAGGAAACACAGACCTACACATCATGTGTAGACTGGGGTGTTGGTGCAACCTATACCCGTCGTGTTTATGACAAATACGTTCAGCGTCAGCTTTTTGTTGATAACGGTATTGCTTCTTACTACAATGCTTTTGGTCTTGGTATGAAGACTACTGACAGTGTTTTGTCAGATGCTGATATGTCTATTGCTAAAGCAGCATCTTCATTTTTTGATGAATTATCTACAGCAGCAAATACTCCTACCTCTTCTGCCAGCCGTAATAATGCTAAATCAAAATTAGAAAACCTTGTGCTGCGTATTAATTCAGCTACAGAATCAATGGTTGATTCTTTAAAGGATACCAATTCAAAGATTACTGATGATATCGATGATATCAACTCTTATAGTTATGCTATATGTAAGATAAATGCTCAGATCCGTTCTCTGTCTTTATCTGACAATTCTGTAAACAATGAAATCTATATGCAGATGTTGGATGAGCGCGATCGTTTAATAGGCGAACTGTCAAATCTTGCATCAGTCAATGTTAAAGAGCAGCAGGATGGATGCCTTGCTGTATACATGGATCAGGGTATGCTACTTGCTAATGGTGATACCTATGCAACTTTATCATCAGAAGCTAATCAGTTTGATAATACAAAAACTGATGTTTACATGCATTACAACGGTCTGAATGGCCCATCTAATCAGAATACAGGTAAGGTAAAACTGTCCAACAATCAGATTGGCGGTTCATTAGGTGGTTACTTAAATTCAACCGATCAGATCAGAAACAGTATGCGAGAGCTTGGAAAACTTACTGTAGCTCTTGCAGATGCTCTTAATGTCCAGAACAAGGCTGGTTTCACACTTGAAGATATTGCAGGTGATAACCTTCTTAACATTCCTTCAGTATGGGGTACATCAAATCAGAGCGGTATTAACGACAACTCAATTTTGGCAACCTTCAATGAAGGTCAGGGTTCAAAAGTTCAGGGCTATGATTTCCAGGTATCCTTTGTTGACGGTGAACTTAACGTATACAGAGTAGAGGAAGGTAAAGGCAAGGTAAATATTACCGCTGATCTTCCTGCAGGCGCTGTATCAGAAGCTGGTGGTAAGACTTATATCAATCTGTCAGAATATGGTATTACTCTGACAATGAACAAGGATCTTACAACCTTAAAGAATGATGGTACTATTTTCCTTGTTCAGCCAACAATGATGATAGGCTCTTTGGTTTCATCAAATGTATCAAAACCAGAGGATTTTGCCTTTGCATCCGCTGTAAGAACAAGAACTGCATCAGACAACTACGGTAATGCAACAATCTCATTATCAAGATGTACAAATACCGGTGCTACTTATGGTGTATCTGTTGATCCTACAACAAAGCACCCTGTATTCAATGCTGGTGCTCCAACTCAGATTCAGATTGATAATGCAGGTAATTATCTGATTAAAGATAGTGCAGGTAACCTTTTAGGTAGAGCTCCTGCTTCTTGCAACGGTGTGAATGTTCTTGCAAATGCAGTGACATATGATGCTACAGCAGGTGCCTTTACAACAACACCAATGAGGGATTATGGCTATGATGTAAGTGTTAACGGTACCGTAAAGGATAACGACAAATTCTACATCGAGATAAATACAGGTGGACAGGCAGATAATTCAAACGGTAATGCCTTAATTGCACTGCGTAACAAGACTATTGTAAGAACAACAGGTTCAGAGCAGGTTACAACCTTTAATGACGGTTATGCAAATCTTTTAGCTAAGGTTGGCTCTGATGTTTCAGCTGCAAGTGCAAACTATGAAGCAGCTGTTGCAAAACAGGAGCAGACACAGAAACTGTATGATTCAAGTGCTGGTGTAAATCTTGATGAAGAGGCAGCAAATCTTCTTATGTTCCAGCAGTCATACTCAGCTTGTTCAAAGATTATTGAAGCAAGTCAGACTGTATTTAATGCACTGTTAAATGCAATGTAATGGAGGGATTGTAAATGAGAATTTCAACTACAATGCAGTTTACCAGCTCTCTGAAATATATTCAGAATGCTAATTCAAAGGTAGACGAGAATGCTCAGAAATACAATACCGGTGAAAAGTTCCAGACTGCAGGTGAAGATCCTTCAGGAATGGCCTCAAAGGTTAAGTATGAAGGTGCTATCAGTGCATATACACAGTTTAACAAGGATGGCGGTCTTGCCAACAATACCTTATCAGAGGAAGAAACTGCTCTAGAATCAATGTGGTCTGCTTTATCAAGTATCCATTCAAGACTGATTCAGTGTGTTGATGGCTCAAACGATCAGAACAGTCTTG
>NZ_JBGVMC010000220.1:0-1217 GCF_045124615.1 Succinivibrio sp. | reverse complement strand
CTTCAATCTTTGCAATATAACCATTATTCATTTTCTAATACTCCGTAAGGCTGATCTGCACACTCTTTTAACGCTTTTGCAGGCGGTATAGTGAAATTATCATAGACAATTAAAATTGAAGTCCGATCTCCGCCCTCGTCTGTAATTGTCTGATATTTAATGTCGATAATTCTGTATTCTCGGTGATCTTCAAGCCATTTATTAGCACCGTGAATAGCGTTATCGTTTCTGCCGTAACGTTCTTTGAACTCAACAATCTGGATCATGCTGTTACCTCGTCAATGTCTGAAAACAGATCGGTCTGTTCTTCCTGCTTTGCTTTTTTCTTTTTCTTCTCGATAGGGGCGATATACACAAAGAGATCATGCGATATTCTGTCCTGTTTCTTTCTTTCTTCTTCGCTTAATTCTGCGCCCCAAGTGATTACACCACCATTTGTTAATTTGCCCTCAGCAAGCCAGTTATTGATACACGTAACTTCATACTCTAAAAGCTCATTTATGCGCTCTTTGGTGTAGTCACGATCTTCATTGAAGATAAAAGTAAAAGTCTTAAAATCGCAAGTCGAACAAAGAGAATAAAGCATATCTCTATCATGCTTATTCATATTGTCATGTTCATCCAGAATACACAGATAAAATTCTTGTGGATTAGGCATTATCTTTATTAAGTCTTTAAGTTTAATCATTGTGTTACCCTCGCTGATACTCAGTAATCACTACATAACCGCCCTGCAGGGATTGTTTGACCTCAGAGATTTTTTTATAAGCTTTGTATTCAGGTTTATTTTTAAAGTGTCTTTTGTACTGCTCTGTATCATCTAAGCAGTTATTACGCTGTTTCTTTACAGGCGTTGTTAAGATCTGCTCTAAAGTCCATCCCTGATGTTTTCTGTGATAATACGCCCACTCGGTTAATCCCCAGAACAGATACATTGATCGCACATCTGGGAATGGATGCCCTAAATGGTCTTTGCAACGTTTTGATCGGTCTTTAATCATAATTTCAAAATCATCTCAATGAACATGAAATATAAAAGCGCAACAAGTGTATAAAAAATGAAATTCTGCATAACGTTAAATGCTCGCATTAAAATACACCTCTAACCGTTTCAAATTCCGTGCACTTGTTTAAGTCGTATTTATTCAGCGCATCCGTTAGAAAACGCTTAACATCAACAAATTCATTTGCCTGCTTTACTGCTTTGAGATCGTGAA
>NZ_JBGVMC010000219.1:0-5502 GCF_045124615.1 Succinivibrio sp. | reverse complement strand
TTTTCACATAAAGCTACTACTTTAAAGGATTATCTAATTGATAATGAAAAGACTCTGCCAAATCATGCATATCCAAATCTTATGATAACCAATCATGATACAGTTAGATTAGGTGACATTATTCAAAGAGCTGATCTTAATGATACATACAAAAAGAGAATTAAACTTGCTCTGTCATTCATGGCATTGGCACATTCAGGACCTATTACAAACTACTATGGTGAAGAAATAGGTCAGGAGGTAAAAAACTTTGATAAAAGCCAGCCTCACTCATATATCTACCATGATGGTATGGTAGCTCGTGACAATGGCAAGATAGCTAATTTCACCAAGGATGAAGAAGAGATTAAAGATCTGTTTGAAAAACTTATGAAATTAAGAGCATCTCATGGTGCACTATCAAACGGTCAGCTTGAATTTCTTTTTGTAAATGACAGTCTATTCTGTATCAAAAAGACCTTTAAAAATGATAAAACCTTTATTTATGCACTTAACCTAGACACTGACAAAGAAAATTACATAAACATTGATAAAGATGCGTTAAAAGGCAGAATAACTGATGAATTTGAAAAGGATTGCTTTACTTTATCAGATACACTTCAGATTAAAATAAAGCCACTTGATTTTGTACTTTTAAGCGGTGATTAGACAAATCAATTAGATTTGACACTTTATGAAAGCTAAATAAAAAAAATGTATACACTCTAAATCTTTGCAGGACTATGTCCTGCATTTTTTATTCATATGATACAGGAGCCATAAAAGGAGTTATAAATCTTTTAAAATCAGTTTTCTTTCCTTCTATATCTATTACAAGAGCGCAGGCTGTCTTAAAGGATGGAGAGCATCTTTTCATATGGACAAATTCATATGAGAGGTATTCAACTAAAGGCAGATGAGATACTAAAAGAACAGTATCATCAGGTTTACACACAGCCTCCACATATGAAATAACGCTATCAACATCACCTGATGGAGTTAAATCTGACAGATAATCAAGATCTGAACTTTCTGCAAGAACTGATTTGACAATATTTGCAGTCTGAACAGCTCTGGTCTTTGGTGAACATATAATTCTGTTAACTGATCCTAAAAAGCTTTTTAACTGCATAGCAGTATCTAAAGCCTCTTTTTGACCTGTTAATGATAGTATTCTGTCATCATCACAGAATATAGCATCGCCGTGCCGCATTACAATAATTCTCATAGCTCCACCTCTAATAACATCTTATCACTATGCAATTATCTTTTATGAAAACAAATCAAATATTCTTTATATTTCTCTTTGCACGCTTTAGAGCTCATTCAAATTATGACACTATACAGTAAAATTAAAGCCTAATTAAGTTAAAATAAATTAAGTAAATGAGTTTTTCAACGAAAGCGAAGGACGTAGACATAAAGGTAAGAATATGGATTATAACTATCTTAAAAATAACCGAAATCTTAAAGCTTTTTTCAAAGATGCTACATCTGAAGAACTTGAGGGAATTATTCACAAACTCAATGAACTTTACACTGAGATTAAGAATAAGGAAATTGAAGAAGAACAGGCAAAAAAGAGAAAGGAAGAATTCTTATCTAATCTTTTAAACAAGCTTGATGAACATAATCTTACAGTCGACGATCTTGCAGCACTAAAAGAACTTCAGAAAAAAGATACAAGACAGAAAATGGCACCAAAATATGAATATACAGCTTTAGATGGAAATACATATTTATGGTCAGGACAGGGAAAGATCCCAAAACTTTTAAGAGAGGTTATGCAAAGAGACGGCATTACAGATAAGAATCACTACCTGATAAAGTAAATTTACCAAATTGTGCCGAATGATGTGGTGACAAGGAAAATTATGAACAATCTTCCTTGAACCGCATTATTCAGTCTTAAGTTTCTATCATAGACAGAACCTGTAAACTGAATAGTGTTGTGTAACAAACAACAATGGAGCTATTCAATGGCTAGCAAATTACAAAAGCTAAACGAAGGCGAGCTGTCTTTATACTCAATGTTTATTTTCAAGGATATGTTCCTGTAGGCGTTGATCTGGCAACTCCCCTGGATTTTGCCAAGGGGTGCTGTCAACATGTAGATAATATATTAGATTAATGACTCATTGATGCTGTTTAATGTTGCAACAGGATCATCTGACTTTGTTATAGGTCTACCAATCACAAGATAGTCAGATCCCTGAATTACAGCCTCTTTTGGAGTCATAACTCGCTTCTGATCACCAAGTGCAGCACCAGCAGGACGAATACCCGGTGTCACACATACAAAAGGCTTTTCAATATTCTCTCTTATAAGAGGAACTTCCAAAGCTGAGCAGACAACACCATCAAGCATTGACTGTTTTACAAGCTTTGCAAGTCTTATTACCTGATCTTTTGGCTCCATATCAAGACCGATTGAGCTAAGCTGAGCTCTATCCATTGATGTAAGAACAGTAACAGCAATAAGCAATGGTCTGTTTTCAAATTTATCTAAAGCTTCACGCGCTTTTTCCATCATTACATTACCACCTGATGAATGGACATTTACCATCCATACACCAAGTCTTGCAGCTGCTTCACAAGCCTTTGCAACAGTATTTGGAATATCGTGATATTTTAAATCAAGAAAAACTTTAAAACCTTTATCAACAAGCTTTGATACAAACTGAGGACCAGCTGTTGTAAATAACTCATTGCCGACTTTAAGTTTGCAAAGATCAGGTGTTACTTTAGATACAAAATCTAAAGCCTTACTCTGATCATCATAATCTAGGGCAACAATTACTTTAGGATCTTTCATTCTAATCTCCATCTAGTCCTGTTTTGGTTTTTAAGCTGTCCCATTTTCTGCATGATGGGCATTGATAAAACTGAATTCTGCTTTCAAAACCGCAGTTCTTGCAGACATAACGGTTGTTTCTTGCAATCTGAGCATCAAAAAGAGATTTGATCTTTAAAATAGATTCATGCGATGTAACAGGATCTTTTTTAGAATTTAATTCAAGATACTCAGATAAAAGTTTTAAATTAGGTTTAGCGCTGATAATATTCTGGATATGTGCAAGCGCATCATCAACACCTGAATTTTGCTCTACACATTTTACATATTCAATAATTACATCAGCTGAATTTGTTCTTTGAACAAGATCTTCAAGTGCAAAACGATAGTTAGGATCTGCGCTGTTCTGGAAGCACTTCTTCAAAGTTGCAAGACACAAAGGACCACATTCAGGATCAGCTGAACTTGCACATTTAACATATTCAATAGCTTCTTGAAATTCATTATTCTTTATCTTAAGTTCAGCCATTTCAATAAGAGCACGGACACATTTTGAATCTGTTACCAAAGCTCTTTTTAGATATTCTTCTGAATGCTTGTAATCTGCATTTATAGAAAACTTCTTTGCAACCTCACAGTAGTAGTTTGAAAGCTGAACATTTGTATTCTTATCAAGATCGACTGAATAATGGTTGGCAATCTGTATTGCTTTTTCAAAATCCTGCTCTTTTTCATAAAGACTTAATAAGAGCATTACAGCTGTCTTTCTAAGTCTTGGGATATCAATAACATCAGATAGGATCTTTTCAGCTCTGTCTAATAGACCTGCACTCAAAAAGTCTCTTATAAGCTCAATTTTTGCAAGCTCTCTTTCAGACTCATCTAAAGATGAATCATTTGACATCTTTTCATGAAGAGAAATTGCTTTATCAACTTCACCTTGCTGTCTGAATAGATTACCAAGAGCCAAAGATGATTCGTAGGTCTGATCGATACTGTTTAGATATGCAATAAACTTATCAACAGCTTTATCTTGCTTATTGCTTAATAGATAGTCAAAGCCCTTAAGGTAAATTGAATCCTGTCTGTTTTTATCATTCTCTCTTTTCTGCTTAGAGGTTGATCTGCCCATAAAATAACCATAAAGGGCAGCAACAGGTAAGAGTAAAAATAGAAGTTCAAACATTATTTAGAAGAGATATCCTGATCAGCTGTAGTTTTCTTTTTCAGACGGTTAAACTGAGTTTTTGCAACTTTAAGCTGTAACCAGAGCTTAAATGTTAAGAACATTGAGCAATAAACACCAAGTACAAGGCCAAAAAGCAGACCGATAACCAGAACTGAAGCTAATGAAATTTCTTTTTTTACAAAGAGAAAATCAAACATGACCACGCTGTCATTTGAAGCTCCAATGGCTAGTCCTACAACAATAAAAACAGCAAGAATTAAGAAATAGAACCAAAACTTGATCATGAATTTCCCCGATAATTTGTTACTGTGTTACATAATAACACAAGGCGCAACAAACCTCATTAAAATATTGAGGTTGCTGAGCCTTTTATGTCTAATAAGAAAAAATTTTACTACTTTGAAGCAACAGTATTAACTCTGTCTCTTAATTCAACACCTGGCTTAAAGTGCACAACTCGTCTTTTAGAGAGCTGAACCTGTTCACCTGTTTTTGGATTATGTGCAATTCGAGGTTCGTGTACACGCACCTCAAAACTTCCAAAACCTCTAATTTCAATACGATCGCCGTCTGATAAGGTTTCAATCATTATTTCAAAAATTTCTCGAACTGCTGAATCAACTTCTGCAGGACTCTGAAATGGAAATTTTTTGGTTAATGCTTCAATTAGCTCTGCTCGTGTCATCTAAAACTCCCTAATTGATTATTATCTGCTCTAATAATAGCAATAAATTTTAATTTCTCTATGATTTACAAGAAAATTTTAGAAAATAACTATAATTTTTCGTAAATTTATGAACTACAGCTTATTTTTTTTAATTCTTGTTTTCAAAAATCATGATCATGAACTATAAATGATCACATTTTTTTGAGCATTTATCAATTAATACAAACATTTAATTCATTTTTGTATTTTTTCGTATACACTTAAAGAAGATTATTTTGTATGTGAAAGACTTTTATGAATAACATTCTTGATATCTTAAAAAATAAAAATCCTGAATTTTATAACAAGCTGAAAAAAGCATTTGATGAAGCATCCTATGAACTTCGTACAGATGAAGGTATGCAAACTACGATTATTGCAGACGATATTCAGCTAACATCGCATCATGACAGAATGCATTGTGCAGAATACAGATGCAGAAAACTAGACTTAAATGAGCCTGTTTCAATCTATGGTATGGGTCTTGGAGATGAAATAAGATATATCCTTGAAAAGAATCCAAAAGCCAATATCAATCTTTTTATTCTAAATGAAGCTCTATTCTATTTTCTTGTGCAGAATATTGAAGATTTTACCGAACTTCTAGCTACAAATGTAAATCTTATAATTGCAGATGATGATACTCCATATGTAAAAAACAGTATCATTATTCCATCTGAGGTTTATATAGACTTCACCCATAACAACAAAATCAAGATTAAGCTTGCAAACATTCTTGATTACGATTTTGCATCAGCTAATTCTACAAATAGAATTTTAAGATTCAGTGTTAATAATCTTAATATGAATAAGGCAGCAAAAATCTTTGATAGG
>NZ_JBGVMC010000218.1:0-5925 GCF_045124615.1 Succinivibrio sp. | reverse complement strand
TGAGTTAACCTTCTCTTTGAAGAATGATGATCCTGGTACTGCTCCAACCTTTACATCCCTTGCAAGGTCAAGACAGAACTCATAGTCATCATCATAACCAAATTCACTTATATCAACCATTACAAAGTATGTACCCTGAGGCTCATAGAACTTAAGGCCAATTTCCTTAAGACCATTACAGAAAAGCTCTTTTCTGTGAGTGAACAGATCACGTACACCTTCATAATAAGAATCTGGCAGGGTAAGACCTGCAATTACAGCCTCCTGAAGAGGAGCTGCTGCACCAACAGTTAAGAAATCATGAACCTTTCTTACTCTATCCATAACATAAGAAGGAGCTGCCACATAACCTAAACGCCAGCCAGTGATTGAATATGTCTTAGAAAGAGAGTTACACATGATGGTACGCTCTTTCATACCAGGAAGAGTTGCTAAATATGTATGCTGATGTGGAGTAAAGATAATATGCTCATATACTTCATCAGTAATTACAAATGCATCGTATTTTTCAACAATTCTTGCAATTTCTAAAAGCTCTTCTCTTGTGAAAACCTTACCAGAAGGATTTGACGGATTACAAAGAATTAATGCTTTAGCACCTTCCTTGAATGCATTCTCAAGCTCAACAGGATCAAATGAGAAATCAGGTACATGTAAAGGAACATAAATTGGAGTTGCACCACATAAAACAGCATCAGCACCATAGTTTTCATAAAATGGTGAGAAAATTGCTATCTTCTGACCTGGGTTGATTGTTGCCATTACAGCACACATCATAGCCTCTGTACCACCACAGGTAATACAAAGTTCACTTGCAGGATCAAAGTGAATTCCTGAAAAATGCTCGATTTTTGCTGATAAAGCTTCAAGAGTTTTTGGATTTCCAAATGTGATTGCATACTGATGAGGACCAGTATGGGCTACATGAGAAAGACTGTTCATGAGCTCTATAGGAGGATCATTATCAGGAAAGCCCTGAGACAGATTTAATGCACCATACTGATTACACACTCTAGTCATTCTTCTGATGACTGAATCAGTAAAATATTTGGTTCTCTCGCTTAATTGAATCATATTTTTTCCACTTTTTTAATTTGCATAACCATTATGCGGATTTAGAAGATTGTATTCATCAAATGACTTTTTAATACCAGTCATCAATGCTCTGTATTCTTCATTTGTATTTTGTAAAAAGAACGCCCTTTTGTCCTTTCCGATACCATGTTCACCTGAGGCTACACCACCTAACTGATATGCTTTTTTATAAAGCTTTTCCATGGTGTTTTTAAGAATATCAGGCCACAGTTTATCATCAATTGAATCTTTAAGAACACAAAGATGAACATTACCATCGCCTGCATGACCAAAAGCTACAATTCTAGGAGATCCGTTTTCAGTCAGATAATTAACATATTCAACAAAATCTGTAATTGCTTTTAAAGGAACTACAATATCAATAGGCTCCCAAGGACCTGAGGCATTTACAGCTCTTGCAATAGCACCTCTGATTTCCCAGACATCTTTTGCAACAGATTCATCCTCAAGGCTGATAACCTCGATTGCACCATTTGATAAAACAACACTCTTTAGTCGCTGATAGCGATCTAAAACAGATGATTTATCACCATCTAAAGTTACGATTAGGTAAGATTTTGCACTCTGACATGGGAACTGTTTATTCAGAAACTGCTCGCCGTATGCTATTACCTTTTTCTCAACAAATTCTATAGCGGTTGGATCTAAATGAGCCTTGAAAATAACATTTACGTTGTTGATACCGGTCTTTAATGAATCAAAAGCTATTACGGTATTGAGTGTATATTCTGGCATTGGCAGAAGCTTTAGAACAATCTTTGTAATTACACCTAAAGTACCTTCAGAACCAACAATCAGCTGTTGAAGATTTAAGCCTGCTGAAAACTTATATGTTGAAGCACCTAAATGCACCTTTGTTCCATCGATTTTATACAAATCAAGTGCAAGTACATAATTTCTTGTTACGCCGTACTTAACTGCTCTCATACCACCGGCATTTGTTGAAACATTACCACCAATAGAAGCGCCTTTTTCAGCTGGATCAGGAGCATAAAGATAACCGCGCTTTTCAACAAATTCGATTAAATCTCTTAAGATAACACCTGGCTCTACAGTTACTGTTAGATTCTCTTCATCCAGCTCTAAAATGCGGTTCATAGAGCTTACATCAAGAACAATGCCACCTTCAGGAATAGTACAGCCAGACAGATTAGTTCCTGCACCTCGTACAACTACGGGAATTTTATTGGTATAGGCTATTTCAAGGACAGTCTTTACATCTTCTTCATCTGATACAAGAACGTAGGCATCAGCAAAGCCTACATGAGAACCAACAAAGTCTGTCAGATACTTTTTATCGATATCTGAGCCGTAAACAACTCTACCTTTAATTCTTCCTTCAAATAATTGTTTTAAATCCGCCATAATTGCCTCAAATGACAAAAGGAGAGTTTCCTCTCCTTGAATTTATCAAATCTTAATGAGATAGTTTCTTCGCTACAAGATCGCCTATGTACTGCGCTGTCTGAACAATAAAGACCAGAACAATAATTGTGAAGATCATAATACCGGTTTCATATCTGTAGTAACCATACTGAACTGCAAGGTTACCAATACCACCGCCTCCGACCATTCCGGCCATTGCAGAGAAACCGATAAGGCTGATGAATGTAACTGTAATACCTCTTACAATACCAGGAGCTGCCTCCACTAATAGAACCTTTCTTATGATAAGAGAGTTTCTTGCACCTGTTGACAGTGCAGCTTCAATAACACCTGGATCAACTTCCTTTAAGGAGATTTCGATTAATCTTGCTAAAAATACGGTTGCTGTAATTGACAGTGGTACTGATGCTGCAACAGGACCGATTTTTGTACCTACTATATAGAAGGTTAATGGCAGTGTAAACACAACAAGGATAATAAATGGAATTGATCTGATAAAGTTGATTATTCCTGCAACAGCCTTGTTTAAAACTGGTTTCTGGAAGAAAGCCTTGTTTGATGTCAGATATAAAAGGAAACCAAAAATAGAACCAAAAATAAGTGACAGAACAAAGGAAATACCTAGCATAATTGCAGTTTCATAAATAGCTTTCCAAAGCTCATTTTTTAAAATAGTCAGAGTAGAATCTAAGATCTCATTAAACATTTGCAACCACTCCTGAAAACTCGTGAACATAAGCCTTTTCCTTTAAGAAGGAAAGTACTGAATCGATTTGTGCTTTATCATTGCCTCTTAAGGAAATCAGAAGACGGCCTAAAGGCTTTTGCTGAATATATTCAATATTTCCTGCAATGATGCTCAGATCGGTATTTGTAAAACGTCTTGAAACTTCAGAAATAACAGCTTCATAAGCGTTTTCTTCCTTAAAGGTAATTAGAAACAGAGAATGTTCATGATCTAAAACTTCTTGTGGAACTACTCCATCAAAGCTCTTATTAATAAGATTCTTTGCAGCATTACTCTCTGGACGGGCAAAGATATCATAGCTTGAACCAACCTCAACAAGCTTACCCTGATCCATCACGGCAATCTTGTCAAAAAGACTCTTTGCAACTTCCATCTGATGAGTAATAAACAGAATGGTAATAGGATATGAATTCTTAATATTCTTTAAAGTCTGAACAACTTCTTTTGTATTATCAGGATCTAATGCAGATGTTGCCTCATCGCACAAAAGAATCTCAGGATTGTTAGCTAATGCTCTTGCGATGGCCACACGCTGTTTCTGACCACCAGATAAAGATGATGGATAAAGTTTTGCCTTATCAGATAAACCAACTAATTTGAGTAATTCTAAAACTCTTGATGGGATCTGATTTTTAGGAGTTGATGAAGCTTTTAAAGCAAAAGCTACATTATCATAAACAGTTGCATTCTTAACAAGATTGAAATGCTGGAAGATCATACCAATCTTTAAACGCAGGTTAGATAAAGCAGCTCCATCAAGAGATGTAATATCCTCGCCGTTTACAAAAACCTTACCTGAAGTTGGTCTTTGCAGTAAGTTTACAGTTCTTACAAGAGTTGATTTACCGGCACCTGATGAGCCTACAATTCCGAAGAACTCACCTTTTTTTACCTCAAGTGATACCTTGTCTACTGCTGTGAAGGTTTTATCATCACGAGTAAACTTGACACTTACATCTTCAAATCTAATCATTTTATTTTTCCTAGACTGATTATTTTAGTTATTGTAATTAAAATTTCTTACTTAGTAGCTGGCCACCACTGTGGTCGTGTAAAGGCATCAAAGTTCTTATCATTCTCAATACCCTTAACAAACTCATCAGAGGTTACTGCATCCTTGAATAGCTTGCCAATAGTATTTTCGTTTTTCTTTGCAACAGCAACAACATTCTTGATAGGCTCTGACACATCTTCAACACCTAATGCCTTTGAGTAATCAAGATTTGATGCATAAGCATAGTTGCCAGGAATAAAGCCTGCTGCAATACTATCAAGTGATCTTGAAATCTGAGCTGCCTCCATTGGAACAAAAACATAATTCTTCTTGTTTTCATCAATATCAGCAATAGATGCCTTCTGCTCTGACTTCTCATCCTTTAAGGTAATAATGCCAAGTTTCTTAGCAATACCTAAAGCTCGTGATAAGTTAACAGCATCTGTAGGAATACCAATCTTTGAATTTTCAGGTAGTTCATCAAATGACTTGTACTTATCAGAGAAAACGCCAAGACCTAAAGTTGGAACATTAATAACAGATGTTAACTTTAATCCCTGATTTTGAACAATTGAATCGAGATAACGCTGATGCTGCATGAGGTTAACATCAATGTCACCTGCATCTAAAGCTGCATCTGGCTGAACATAATCTGTAAATTCAACAAACTCAATCTTGTAGCCCTTAGCTTCAATAATAGGACGAATATGTTTATCAATCATTCCTCTGTAAGGGCCTGGAACAACACCAACCTTAATAACAGATGGAATGCCGTTTTCATCAACAGATGAGCTCTTTTTATCGTCACCACAGGAAACAACAGCTAAAGATAAAGAACTAACAAGAAAAACCTTAGATAAATACTTTAGTAGCTTCATAATAATCTCCTGATTTCAATACATATATAGAAGCAAAACAATGTGTACATGATACAAAATCTATAAAAATTAACTAATACTATTTATCAATAGATATATATAAGAAATTTCTATAACAACACAATAACACAAAAAACGCTAAAAAAGGCATATACACAACAGCGATGAATAGTGAGTCATAAAAATAGAGTAGAGGCCAAATCTGATCGATTTAGAAGACATAAATAAAAACAAAATAAATAATACTAAAAAGAAAGAATAAGTAATAAAAAGAAAAACAAACTATATTAGTTTAAAGAATTTCAAACAAACTTATTATAAATAATATCAATATTACGTTTGTAATGTTTTATATTATTTTGCTTTACACTGTTTTTTTTAAACACCCTTATACAAACCTCAATCTATTTTCATATCTCTCTGGCTATGCATAAATTTTGTAATTAAATTTCATTTCAATAATTACATTTTTAAAACCACACTTTCATAAATTACATTTTTATAAAATACATTTTAAAATGTATATAAATATATTTATATCTAAGCTAATTTACAATTACATATATTCAAATATTTATGTTTTATTTCAATATGTTAACATTTAACAAATATTTATATATAGTAAAGATATATTGATATTGTCTGATTATTTTCAATTTCAGATTTTTATATTTTCACTTTCAGATTTTCGTTTAACATAACGTCATTTTGATATAACTACTTTCATTTTTTGTAATTTATAATATTAAACTGCTCTTTTCTAAACTTTATGTTTGAAAAGAAACGCTCGAGAATTTAAGGAAGGTTTATAAATTTTTATTACT
>NZ_JBGVMC010000217.1:0-5040 GCF_045124615.1 Succinivibrio sp. | reverse complement strand
CAGAGTTCTTGTTGCAGAGTCTATTGTTATATTGAACATCGGATTTATATGAGCATTAATGCTTGCAAAAATCAGATTTGAAAGTCCCTGTGCATCATTATTCTTCTCTTTTAGTTTCTCATATGATGCAAGAACGGTCTTTAGCATGACTAAAACGGTATTCTCTGATAAAAGCTGAGCCTTGTTATTTGAAAAGAATCTTTCAGTCATAATTGAGAATATTCTTACTAATGAATATTCAAGGCTTACATTGTCATACTGACAAAGCTCTGGTGAATAGATAACAAATTCAGGATAAAAGATATCAGAACGGCATTCATGATAGATACATGTACTATCATCAAGTTTTCTTTGAAGACTTACAAAATTATCAAGAGCAAGTCCGCCACAGATTGTTGTTGAAATGATACCTACAGGCAAAGAAATCTCTATATCGGTATCTAATTTGAAAAGTTCAAAAAGATTCTTAGAATGAGCACTTGCAGCGGCAATTATCTTACCTGATGAAAATAGCTTTGCACCACCAACAATAAGAACATAATCCACATGCTCATTTGAACAAAGCTTAATACCATCAGATATACAGTTTATAAGATCACTGTCATTGAATAAATGCTCTACAACCTCAAGACCGGAGTTCTTTAAAGAACGCTTAACCTTATCAATAAGATTTGAAATCTTAGCTGATGTCTTTGAATAATAAAGAAGTACCTTTGAACCACCCTGATACTTAATCTGTCTGCCAACGCCATTTTCCTCATTATCACCAAAAAGAATATTGGTTTTTATAAGATTATTATAGTGGTCCATAAACTTGCTCTGAGTATACTATCTGTAAAGTGCATTAATTATTACTAGTTTAGAAATATATCAGCAAAAATGAAAATAGCAATAAACAATTTTTCAAAGACAACTTATATTATTCTTCAATAGATCTGTATGTGACAAACAACATATTTTTTTTAATTTTTTTTTATTCTGTAAACATGCTAGAAACCTTATCAGTCAAGGTATTTGGAATATAAAGAAAACACAGGTGAATATTTTTACAAAATCTTAGTGATTTATGTATTGTTTTTTGAAATATTTCCTTTAAGATAGCAAAAAAAATTTTGTTTTGATTTTTGTCAATTGGAGATTGCAGCGTGAACGATTCAACTTCAAATAACGCATCTACCACAGTAACTCAGGGATACAAAAATGTACCTGGTGAAAATATCTATGCAAAACAGACTCATCTACCAGGTGAAAAACCAGGTCAGAAAGCATCTCCTGTTGAGCAGAACAAAAAACCAATTCTTGAAATTAAGGGATTAACAAAGAACTTCTCTAATTTCACAGCTGTTAATAATGTTGATTTAACAATATATGAAGGTGAGATTTTCGCTCTTTTAGGCTCTTCTGGCTGCGGAAAGTCAACATTACTTAGAATGTTAGCAGGATTTGAGCATCCATCTGACGGTCAGATCATTCTTGATGGGGAGAACATCGTTGATCTGCCACCTTATAAGAGAACACTCAACATGATGTTCCAGTCATATGCTCTTTTCCCATATATGACAGTAAGACAGAATATCGCTTTTGGTCTTAAGCAAGAACATCTGTCACGTGATGTTATCAATGAGCGAGTTGAAAAAATGTTAAAACTTGTTCATATGGAAGAGTACGAGGACAGAAAGCCATATCAGCTATCAGGTGGTCAGCGCCAGCGTGTTGCTCTTGCAAGATCTCTTGCAAAAGAGCCTAGACTTCTTTTATTAGATGAGCCAATGGGTGCTCTTGACAAGAAGCTTCGTGAACAGATGAGACTTGAGCTTGTAGACATCATCAATTCTGTTGGTGTTACATGCCTTATGGTTACACATGATCAAGAAGAGGCCATGACAATGGCTGACAGAATTGCAATCATGGACCGAGGTGAGTTTGTTCAGATCGGTGGACCACGTGAAATCTATGAGAATCCAAACTGCAGATTCTCAGCAGAATTCATCGGCTCTGTAAATATGTTCGACTGTACCTTAACAGCATCAAATCTAAAGCATTCTGTTATTTCATGTCAGGACTTCCCAAGACCAATCGAACTTCAGCACGATATCGATATTGCAGACGGTATGCCACTGTCTATAGCTATGAGACCAGAAAAGGTATATATCTCTCACGAGGAGCCAAAACAGGAATCAAACTGGTGTGCAGGTATTGTTGAGAATATTGCTTATCTTGGTGATATTTCAATCTATTATGTACGTCTTCCATCAGGAAGAATCATTACAGCAACTCTACCTAATGTAGACCGTTTCAATGTTGGTTTCCCAACCTGGGATGATCAGGTTTATCTAAGCTGGGATCCAGAGTCCTGTATCGCACTTACATTCTAAGAGATAAAAATGGCTGTAGTTAGTTTAAATGCAATAAAAAGACCTGGTTCAAAGGGACATCGTCCACCACCAAGATTTGTTCCAGAAAAAAGGATGAGCTTTAGAGAAAGAGCAATCATCTTCGTACCTTATGTATGGATGATTCTGTTTTTCCTAATTCCATTTTTAATTATTTTCAAGATCTCTTTTAGTGTTACTGAGATTGCGATTCCACCATATTCTCCAATTATTACATTTGAAGAAGGTGCAATGCAGATTATTCTGCATCTTGAAAACTATACAAATATCTTTACAGATCCTGATGGAACCTATATGAGATCCTATCTCAAATCCATTCAGGTTGCAGCTTTTTCAACAATACTCTGTCTTGTAATCGGCTATCCTATTGCATGGGCATTAGCCACTGCAAAAAGTGCTACAAGAAACATTCTGTTTATTCTTGTAATCATGCCAAGCTGGACATCATTTGTTGTAAGAATCTATGCATGGATGACCATCTTAAAGCGTGATGGCATCATCAACGATATTCTCATGACAATTGGGGTTATTGACACTCCAATACAGCTTCTTCAAACAGATCTGGCTGTTTATATAGGTATTGTCTACTGTTATCTTCCATATATGGTTCTTCCTTTATTCTCTGCTTTAATGAAGGTTGACTACTCACTTATTGAAGCTGCACAGGACTTAGGCTGCAAACCAGTAAAGACATTTTTCCAGGCTCTTGTACCACAGACTAAGAGCGGTATTATTGCAGGCTCAATGCTTGTATTCATTCCTGCAATCGGTGAGTACGTAATTCCTGAACTTCTAGGCGGTAAAGATTCAATTCTTATCGGTAGAATTCTATGGCAGGAATTCTTCAACAACAGAGACTGGCCACTGGCTTCTGCTGTAGCAATTACTATGCTGACAGTTATGGCAATACCAATCATCTGGTTCTTTAAGAATCAGCGCAAGGGAGATATAAGATAATGTTTCATTTTAAGAAAGATACCAAGTCTCTGCTTGCTAGAGTCATCATTCTGACTTTAACACTGATATTTTTATATCTGCCAATCATGACACTGGTTGTATACTCATTCAATGCATCCAAGATGGTTACAGTTTGGACAGAGTTTTCTTTAAAGTGGTACAACGCTCTGTTCCATAATTCAGCTATCATAACTGCTGTAGGAATATCTCTTCTGCTTGCATTCTTGAGTGCTATTGCATCAGTTATCATTGGTACTCTTGCTGCCTTTGTAATGGTTAGAATTCGCAAATTCTCAGGTGAAAGTGCATTTTTACTGTTCATGACAGCACCTATGATTCTGCCTGAGGTTATTTCTGGTCTTGCTCTACTGCTATTGTTTGTAACATTAGGAGATCTGATCCCTGTATTCTCAGACAGAGGTCTTATCACCATCTGGATTGCTCATGTGACATTCTGTTCAGCCTATGCTACCGTTGTGATCCGTTCACGCTTTGTTGAACTTGATATTTCAATTGAAGAGGCGGCAAAGGATCTGGGTGCAGGACCAATGAAGGTATTCTTTGTAATCATTCTGCCTGCAATCATGCCTGCTGAAGTTGCTGCATTCTTACTGTCATTTACAATGTCTATGGATGATCTTGTTATTACAAGTTTCGTAGCAGGTCCGAACTCAACAACACTTCCAATGCTCATCTTCTCAAGCGTAAGACGTGGTCTGTCACCTGAGATTAATGCTTTAGCATCAGTAATTGTTCTTGTAGTTTCATTGTTTGCTTTTGTATCCTGGATTCTTACAGTAAGAAAACAGAAGAGAAAGGCAAGAAACGCTGCTTTGGTTGCTGCAGCAAGAAGAAGAGAATCTGCAATACATATTTCTTAATAGAAATTTTTAAAATCAAGCCTGTAGCAGTATTTGTCTGATACAGGCTTTTTTGTATACAAAATTCTTATATTTTGAAAAAATATAGATGGCTTATTTATGCCTTTTTATAGTTTAAAGTGTTTTTTCTGTCACATTTTTTAGATTTTCAAAAATTTTCGTATATAATATGCGCATCCTCTTTGTTAACTAATCGAGATTTTTATGTCTGATTTAAAACTCTTTGCTGGTAATGCAACACCAGAACTTGCAAACGAAATTGCAAAATGTCTTTACACAACCCTATCAGATGCAACCGTAGACACATTCTCAGACGGTGAAGTTCATGTACAGATCAACGACTGCGTTCGTGGCTGTGACACCTTCATTATCCAGTCTACATGTGCACCTACTAACAACAACCTGATGGAATTATTAGTTATGATCGATGCACTTCGCCGTGCATCAGCAGGTCGTATTACTGCTGTAATTCCATATTTTGGCTATGCAAGACAGGACAGACGTGTTCGTTCTGCTCGTGTGCCTATTACTGCAAAGGTTGTAGCTGACTTGTTATCATCTGTTGGCGTAGACAGAGTTTTAACAGTTGATCTTCATGCAGAGCAGATCCAGGGCTTCTTTGATGTTCCTGTTGATAACTGCTACTCTTCAAAGCTTTTTGTAGAAGACATGAAGAATCTTGAATTAAAGAATCCTTGCATCGTTTCACCTGATATGGGTGGTGTTGTAAGAGCACGTGCTATTTCTAAGTTATTAAACGATGCTGATATCGCTATTATCGACAAGCGTCGTCCACGTCCAAACGTATC
>NZ_JBGVMC010000216.1:0-3489 GCF_045124615.1 Succinivibrio sp. | reverse complement strand
TGTCCCTTGCTCGGATTGATATCGATAAGAACTGGGACGCAGATGCCTTTTCAGGAGCATATTGCGTTTTTATTCTGTTCCTGAAAGCTATATTATACACTTTAAAAAAAGAAAATGGCGATCATTATTTTTTTTATGTGCTATTGACAGCTATCTTTACTCAATTATCTATTCTATGTCTGAATAAATATGCTGCAATTGAGAATGTTATTACACCAAGAATTAAAAGAGGGATCAGGAAGTTTAGAATATCTAAGATCCCTTTTGCCTCAAGATAAATATTCCAGATTGCATAAATACCATAATGAACAGGATTCATTTTAGCAATGATTCTAAACCAGTCAGGCATTCCATCTATTGAGGTTAAAAGTCCTGATGTAAGGATAAGTACAAGACAGCAGGAGAAACCAGAAATAAGTGCCTGCATGGTGGTTTTACACAGTGTGGAAATTGCAAGTCCAAGACCTACAATTGCAAGATCAAAAAGAACAATCAAGAAGAGCAATGAGCATACAGCTCCTTTAATTTCTATTGCAAAATAGAAGTTACATATCAGAATAAGAATAATTGACTGTACAGTTGCTATAGCTACAGGTGCAATAGCTTTTCCAAGTAAAAGTTCATATGTTTTAGATGGAGTCATAAGCATCATGTCATATGTTCCATCTTCTTTTTCTCTGCAGACACTTAAAGCAGAGAGCAAGAGAACCTGAATTACGGATAATCCAAGGCACATTCCTATAAGGATAGTATATCTTGTATAGTTGTTTGGATTGAACAGATATCTGAAGTTTAGAATACTGTTTTTACTGTTATTCTCATCAATAATTTGTGTTACATATGACGCTGCTGTATTAGCAGAAGCTGTATTTCTTGCATCAGTTAGAATATCTATATTTTTAGTTTTAGAAAAGTTTTCTGGTATATAAATGCCTAATAATGCCTCCTGAGAATCTATTTTATCTGTCAGGCAATGCATATCATTACATACAGCTATCTGCTCAAATTTAGGAGTATGCTTGATCTTCATTAAAAGAGAAAAAGCCTCTTTTGAATTATCCTGGCAGTATAGAGCATATGGAACATGTTCAAGGTGATATGATGCACCGTAGCCGAAAATAAAGCACTGAACAATGATTGGAGCAAATAGGATCACTCTTGAGCTCTTATCCTTGAGAATGGTAAGAAACTCTTTAACTATCAGTGCATATATTCTCAGTAAACTCTCTTCAATTACAGCTTTCATTTGCAGTCCTTTTTAACCTGTCTTACAGTAAGTGCAATGAGAATAACTGCAATAGTAAACTGCAACAGAATATTAAACATTATATATAGGCTTTGACCTCCTGAGAGAAACAGAATTCTCATTGCCTTCACCTGATAGGTTGGAGGTAGAATATGGCCTATAAAAGAAATAATTGGTGTTACTGCTCTTAGATCGAATATGAGACCTGATAACATAACAGCAGGAAGAAAACCGATTACCACTGCTATCTGAGCACAGTTGAACTGACTTTTTATTTTTGCAGAAAGAAATATACCAAAGCACAGCATTTCAAAGGCATATACAAACAGTGAGACAAAAGACAGAATAATGCTTCCGCTTATAGGTGTTTTATACAGCCACTGTCCTGTTACAAGAAGTATGAAGATAGAAAAAACAGTTAGCACATAGTAAACGATAATTTTTGATAGAACAATTTCTGTAGCACTTGCATTTGTGGCACACAGTGTTTCAATGGTTTTTCTATCCCACTCTCTTGATATTACAAAGCTTCCAAGGAACATGCACAAAAGAGTCAGAATACTTACATAGTGGCCGGACATTAAGAACCAGACTGATTCGTTAGCCTCATTGAACATATTCCTGATATTTACGCTATATCCACTAGTACTCAAACCAGCCTTTGTAAAGGCGCTTTTTATTGTCTGGTTGATATAGTTAAGAGAAATTGATGCAAGCTGTGATTCAACTCCGTTTAGATAAACTTCAATTTCAATTCCAGGAGAAATATCTTTCTTTTTACCACCTCTGATATGTATAAGTACCTTGAAGTGTTCATCTTTGAACATTTCATTTGCTTTAATAAAATCAGGGGTATTTTGTGTAACAAAATAATCAGAGAGTAAAAACTCTTTTACAATTCTGTCAGTAAGCGAGTTCTGCTCTTGAGTAACAATGCATACAGATACAGGTTTAATCTCCATTCTGATGGCACTGCCGTAGATTAATACTAGTAGCAAAGGAAGAGCAAAACAGAGTATGAATACAGATTTATCCTTTAAGATCTGCAGATACTCTTTGTAAATCAGAATTGGAAGATATTTAAGCTTGTTCATTTTCATCTTCCTTGTCACGGTTGTGCTCTATAAGCTCTACAAATGCCTGCTTTACACTAATTCTCTTTCCATTCTTTGTACATGTTTCATCAGGAGTTCCTAAAATCAGGATCTTACCTCTATCCTGAATCAGGAAGTTGTCACAGTATTCAGCCTCTTCCATAAAGTGTGTAGTTACAATGACACTTGTACCATAAGATGAAAGCTCAAGGACTTTATCAAAGAATTTTCGTCTTGCAAGAGGATCTGCTCCTGATGTAGCCTCATCAAGAAAGAGTATTTTGGGATGGTGTAAAAGAGCACAAGCCATAGAAAGCTGTCTTTGAACACCAAATGGAAGTTCACCACTTTTTGTGTTCAGGAATTTTTCTAAAGAGAAATCCTTAACGATTTTTTCAATTCTCTTCCTTTGAACATCTCTTTTAAGACCATAGCTTCTAGCAAAGTATACAAGATTCTCTTTTGCACTAAGATTCTGATATAAGGAGAATTTCTGAGAAACATAGCCTATGGTTTTTCTTGCATCGTTCTTAGCTTTAGACAGATCAAAACCATTCACAAGAATCTCACCTTCAGTCTGGGTGAGCAAACCGCATATCATTCTAAAGGTAGTTGTCTTACCAGCACCGTTTGGTCCTAAAAGGCCGAAGATTTCACCTTTTTTAACGTTGAAACTGGATTTTTCTACAGCTACAAAGTTTCCGAATTTCTTTTTAATATCCTTAACCTGAACCACAATGTCATCTGATTTTTGAAAATTCATGTTCTTTATAAAGTCTGGCTCTACAAAAACATGGTTCTTCATGCCATAGCAGATATATACATCCTCAAGAGAGCATTCTCTTTTCTTAAGGATGAAATCTTTTTTTATATTCTCATGAAGAAAATCAATTAAATCCTCTTTATGAGTATTCTCTTTTACTGTCAGATTTATCTGTCCAAGTCTTGGATTCAAATCGATGATAGGGGAGTTTTTTATATATCTAGATGTAAGAGGAAATATATCTCTGATATCAGGCTTTTCATTTTTGGAAAATTCAAGAGTATATGTCTGATTGACAACTTTAGAACAAAGATCTGTTGTCTCTCCTTTTAATATTACCTGTCCATCTTCAAGGATTAGAGCGTAGTCTGATGTAGCAGCCTCAT
>NZ_JBGVMC010000215.1:0-3059 GCF_045124615.1 Succinivibrio sp. | reverse complement strand
TAACCAGTACCATGCATTAGGTGTTAAGGTATTGTTCTGATATTTTTCAACATAGTTTGAAAACAGCTTTGCAGACTTATCAAACTGTCCTTTATTTAAAAGTGCATAAGCTTCGTTATATAGTTTCTTTGCATTATCATCTGCCTTATCTAAACCATCAGATGATGATGTCTCGTCTTTTTGTGCTTTAGCATCAGCAATTTTTGTTGTTTCTACCTTTTTAGCAGTTGCACTTCCAACGCCTGATGTTCTTTCAAATGGAATTTCTTTTGTCTCACCATTTTCAACAAACTTAGATTGCTCTTTTGCAGTTTGTGTATCTGATGTTTCTTTGTTTTGTACTGATACTGAATTTAACTTTTCTATCTGTGCTCTTAAAGATGAATTTTCAGTCTCAAGCTGTTTTATTTTGTAGTTAAGCTCATCAATCTGACCGTCTTTTGCAGCAAGTTTATCTTCTAAATTTGATATTTGATTTTGCATATTCAGAAGACTCTTCTGCATTGCCATATCATTGTTAGTTGCAAATGACTGATTTAATGTAAATAAAAGCACTGCGGCTAGTATATTTTTTGCAATAATCTTCACTTTTACATCCTTATCAATAAAAAAAGGGGTATGAAAACAATATCCATACCCCTCATTATACAGTTTTTAACTTATTAGTAGTTTAAAACTGCACGACGATTCTTTGACCAAGCAGCCTCATTGTGACCGTCTACAGCTGGCTTCTCTTCACCATAGCTTACAATTGAAAGCTGGTTTACATCAACACCTAGATTCTGCATATAACGTGCAACACTACGAGCACGTCTCTCACCTAGTGCGATATTGTACTCAGGAGTACCACGCTCATCGGTATGACCTTCAATGATTAAACGTGCATCTGGATTGCTCTTTAGATACTGTGCATGTGACTGCATAACACCTAGATACTGATCCTGAATATTCTCAGAATTGTATGCAAAGTAAATTGTGTTGTTTTCCTTAAGCTCAGCAGGGCCGTTAAAGGTTTCCTGAGCATTTGGATCACCAACTGTTAGTGCACCATCAGCATCAAGACCAACATCAACAGCAGAACCATCCTCTACTAAAGCGGTCTGATCTGCATCTGATGAACATGCATTTAATGCGAAAACTGAAGCAACGCAAAACAGCATAGCTAGATATTTTTTAAACATATTCGTTTCCTTATTTAGATTGATTATTTACTTAACAATGGGCCCCATGCAGGAGAACTGATTTCACCTGCACTTGATGGAAGATTAGCCTTGAATCTACCATCTGATGAAACTAAAGCAAGACCTTTTCTTCCCTGATAAACTGTTGAATATATTACCATACTTCCATTTGGTGCTACACTTGGTGATTCATCAAGTGTTGAAGTTGTTAACATATAAATACTGCCATCAGCATCCACACGAGCAACTCTAAAGCCGT
Organism: Succinivibrio sp.; assembly: GCF_045124615.1. Classification (NCBI taxonomy): domain Bacteria; kingdom Pseudomonadati; phylum Pseudomonadota; class Gammaproteobacteria; order Aeromonadales; family Succinivibrionaceae; genus Succinivibrio; species Succinivibrio sp. The sequence continues at coordinate 1,619 of NZ_JBGVMC010000215.1, read as the reverse complement.
TTACCTGTGTGATTACTACAAGAGAGTTAGTACCAGGGATCTGCTTGGCTGACAGATTTCTTGCACCCTGATAGGTCACTCTTTCAACCTTGCCTGAAACCAGATCCTTTTTATAAATCTGAGCCTTGCCACCTCTTTCTGATGTAAAGAAAAGTGCTCTGCTGTCTGCTGACCATGTAGGCTCTGTATCTATAGCACGATTTGCTGTTACCTGAACAAATCTACCTTGTGCTAAATCAAAATAGAAGATATCAGGTTGACCGTTCTTTGATAATGTCATAGCAATCTTAGTACCGTCAGGTGACCATGAAGGAGAGCTGTTTAAACCAGAGAACTCTGCTAAGATCTTTCTTTTCTTTGTAACAATATCCTGAACAAAGATTGCTGATTTGCGCTTTTCAAAACTTACATAGGCAATTCTCTTGCCATCAGGTGACCAAGCTGGAGTCATGATAGGCTGAGTGGATTTAACTACTGCAACCTCATTGTATCCATCATAGTCGGCAGTCATAAGCTGATATGGGAACCTAGAATTTCTCTTCTGTACGATGTAGGCAATTCTTGTTCTAAAACAGCCTCTCTGACCTGTTACAGCTTCATAGATTCTGTCAGATACTCTGTGAGATGCCTGACGAATGGTTGCAAGAGATGTTTTACCGCCAAAATGAGCAAGTACCTTACCCTTGTTAGCACCCTGAAGGCCTACTAACTGGAATTCAATGTTGTAAATATTGTTGCCTACATTCTTAACAATACCGCCAACTACAAACTCAGCTGAACTTAATGCTGCCTTTTCAACATCTATTGAACCATTAACAACGCCACCTTGTGGAAGATTGTTTCTTGATAAAGGAGCAAACTTACCAGAGCGCATTAAATCAGCAGCTACAACTGATGCAACATCGAACTTTACATTAGGATCCTGAGTAAACTGGTAGACAGCAATTCTGTGACCTTCGTTGATACCACCTGTAATTTCAATTTTAAGTTCAGCATTTGCAGAGCCTATAAATGCAAGCGCTGCAAAAGCCATTATCAATCTTCTAAACATTAAAAATACACTCCTTTATTTATAATAAAACCGTTATTTCATCAAAGCTTAGGTGTCATTGATATCTTGATATTTGAACACTCAGGACATGTTGCAGGAGGTCTTGGGAACATTCCTACCTGTCTTATTGCCTCTAAAGCAGATGAACAAACCTTTTCATCACCCTGACAGCTTTGAGCTGCCACCATACCATCATTAGAAACCTTTATAGATACAACAACTCTCTTTCCGTTCATAGATGGATCAATACGCCAGTTCTGTTCAATAAGACCACGGACCTTATCACCGTAGCCGCCGTCTCCACCACCGCCGGCAGAGCCTAGTCCCTGACCTGACTTTTCATCGCCATCTTCAGTACCTAGAATATCATCCTCTAAAGATTCAGCTTCAGCCATTGCTTTCTTTTTTAAAGCCTCTGCTTTTGCCTTTGCTTGAGCTTTTCTCTTTTCTTCGAGTTTTTTCTTTTCTTCTAGCTTTTTCTTCTCCTCAAGCTTTTTCTTCTGATCTAGCTTTTTATTCTCCTCTAGCTTTTTCTTTTCTTCAAGCGTTTTCATATCTTCAATCTTTT
>NZ_JBGVMC010000214.1:0-9380 GCF_045124615.1 Succinivibrio sp. | reverse complement strand
CTTTGAAAAATTTTTATGCGGTATATAAGTCCTTTTTAATCGATTTTTTTTAGATTGTGTGCCTTAAATCACAAGTGTATTTGAACAGTTAATGTTTTTATTTGCTTATCTTTTGTAAAAAGTAAAAAAAATTAAAAAAATATATCTATATGAATTATAAGTAAAAGATTGAGTGAAGTTGCGCAAAACGCCATTTGAAAGGCTCATAAAAAAATTTGATGGTGAAAATATAACAAAAAAGAGGAAATTATATGAATTCACTATCAAATGCTTTGCCTATTATGGTTAGCAATTATTCAAAACTTTTTGGTGTTACTGTAAGAATACAGGGAACTAGTGCCTATACAAACGGGCAGGTCATTACAATTCCAAGACTTGATATGAGTGATCCTACCAAGGCAAGACTTGCCTATGGATATTTAGCTCATGAAGCCTCACATGTCAGATATACAGATTTTTCATTAATTAAGACTGAAAAGATAGGAGAGAATCTTCTTTTAATGTCTTTACTCAATATTCTTGAGGACTGCAGAATAGAAAAGCTGATTGCAAAAGAATTTATTGGTGTTTACGAGAACCTTCTTTTGCTTAATGACTATTATGAATCTGAGTGGAAAACCTACTGCAATAATATTCATAACTATGATTCCATTTCTATAATTTTAAGTTTTATTCAATGCTATGCGCAGAGTAATATTCAGCTTTTTGTCCGTTCAAGACCAAAGGCAGCCTTTCTTTTTTATGTACTTAAAACAAGAATTCAATATGAAGATTTAAAAAAGATTATAAGAATTATCAAAAAGTCTTTTTTAGCAAATAGCACTCAGCAGATCCTTGATATATGCAAAGAAATCTATTCTCTTGTAGTTTCCTTGAATTTCAAGTTCAAAGAATATAACGCAGATCCTGAATTTATTAAAAATTTAGGTGATCTGAACATATCACTTCAGTCCGTTGACAAGATGATAAAGTCTAAAGTTGCTAAAAGAAATCTTTCTTTAATGAAGGAATATGCAAAGTTTAGAAATCTGTGCCAGGGAGATTTCAATAATGCTACACCTAATCAGGGTGGTGCCCGTATTATTGAGGAAAACAGTTCAGGAACTCATTCTTCTTCAAGAGAGGATTTTGGACTGTTCAGTGATCAGGACTGTCCTTTAGGTGATCCTGACTTTATCAAATGCGCAGATCAATCATATGGCATCAGAATGGGGCTAAGACATAAGGTTTTAGGTTATGTTCATCATTATGGAAAGCATACATATTCATCAAATAGAATCGATCCTATTAAGGCTCAGAAAGTCTGCTTAGGAGAGGTAAATATTTTTAAAGACAGAATAGTAGCTAGAGATTTTTCAACTTCTGTTCATATTCTTGTTGATGTATCAAGTTCAATGATAACAACAGATGGCGAGAATAACTCAAGAGCTTTTGAAGCTTGCAAAACAGCACTTATGCTTTCTTTGGCACTTGAAAACATCGACGGAATAAAAACTCTAGTTACATATTTTCCTGGTATTAGAAATGAATTTGAAATTGCACTAAGAGCTAATGAAAAGGTATCAAAAGTTGCACCAAGATTTGATCAGACTCCAAGAGGATCAACTCCACTTGCTCAGGCCTTTTGGTATGCACTTGGAAAAGTAAACTCTCTTGAGTGTCAGAGAAATATTGTCATTGTAATTACAGACGGAATGCCTGATTCTATAAACAATACCATGCAGTGTATAGATTATGCAAAAGAGCATGGAGTTGAGGTTTATGGAATATCAATCCGTTCAGAAATGATTAAGCAGATTTTTGATAATGCAATTATTCTTGAAAGTGCTTCAAAGCTTGAAGAAAAATCATATGAGCTTTTCTCAAAACTGTTTGATGTTCAAAAATGCAGATATCTTGATTTAATCGAAGACTAGCGAAAAAAAAGGATTAGTAGAGGTTATATGTAACCATTTTCTTTGCTGTATGTATATTATCTGAAAAATGGTAGAATATGCGCAGTTTAAAGAGGTACATAAATTGTTAAGAAGCGATTTTAATTTTGATTTGCCAGAACAGCTGATTGCAACATATCCAAGTGAACAGCGTACTGGTTGCAGAATGCTTTGTCTGAACGGTCCTGACGGCTCATATTCTGATAAGCACTTTTATGATTTGAAAGAATTCTTAAAGCCAGGTGATCTGCTTGTGTTCAATGACACAAAGGTTATCCCTGCAAGATTATATGGTAAAAAAGAATCTGGTGGTGCTTTAGAGTTTCTTATTGAAAGACTAGTAAGTGAAACTTCAGCTCTGACTCACATCAAATCAAGCCGCTCACCAAAGGCTGGTGCAACACTGATTATTGATGGCGGTTATGAATTCATGGTTGATGGCCGTGAAGGTGAACTGTTCAAGATCTCCACAAAAAATGGCGAATCATTACTCGATATTCTTAATAAGGTTGGACATATTCCTCTTCCTCCATATATCGACAGACCAGATGAAGAGCTTGATAGAGAAAGATATCAGACTGTTTATTCAAAAATTCCTGGTGCTGTTGCGGCTCCAACAGCTGGTCTTCATTTTGATGATAATCAGTTAGAAGAGCTAAAAAAGATGGGTGTGAACCTGGCTTTTGTAACTTTGCATGTAGGTGCTGGAACTTTTCAGCCTGTAAGGGAAGATGATATTTTAAATCATCATATGCATTCAGAATTTGTTCATCTTTCAAAGGAAGTTGCTGATGCTGTAATACAGACTCACAAAAATGGAAACAGAGTTATTGCTGTTGGTACAACAGCAGTTCGCTCATTAGAAAGTGCAGCTTGTTTTGCTAAAAAGAGTGGCTCATCAGATGAGATTGTTCCTTTTTCAAATGATACATCCATCTTTATTTATCCAGGATATGATTACCATGTAGTCGACTGTCTGATTACAAATTTCCATCTTCCTGAATCAACACTAATCATGCTTGTAAGCGCATTTGCAGGTTATTCTCATACAATGAATGCATACTTACATGCTGTAAATGAGAAATACCATTTCTTCAGTTATGGCGACTGCATGTTTATTACAAAGAATCCATTGGCAAAAGAAGATTTGCCTCCATCTGCTAAATAGGATCTGATTATGAAATTTGAGATCAAGTCACGTTGTGGTAAAGCACGATTAGGTCAGATGGTTTTTGACAGAGGTGTTGTCAGAACCCCTGCCTTTATGCCTGTAGGTACACTTGGTACTGTAAAGGCATTGCGCCCTGAGAATGTTGAGCAAATAGGTGCAGATATTCTTCTTGGAAATACTTTTCATTTATGGCTAAGACCAGGTACAGATGTTATCAAAGCTCATGGTGACCTTCATGATTTTATGAACTGGCATAAGCCTATTCTTACTGACTCTGGCGGCTTTCAGGTCTTCTCATTATCTGAAATAAGAAAGGTAACTGAGGATGGTGTATATTTCAGACATCCTATAAACGGCTCAAAGCTGTTCTTATCTCCTGAAGTATCAATGCAGATTCAGTATGATTTAGGTTCAGACATCGTTATGCAGTTTGATGAATGCATAGGTCTTCCTGCCACAAGAGAAGAAATGGGCAGAGCAATGAGGCTGTCATTAAGATGGGCAAAAAGATCTAAAGATGAATTTACAAGACTTGGTAACAAGAACGCACTGTTCGGAATTATTCAGGGCGGTTCTGATGAGGCTTTAAGAGAAGAGTCATTAAAAGGTCTTACTGATATCGGTTTTGATGGTTATGCTATTGGTGGTTTGGCTGTAGGTGAGCCAAAACCTGTAATGTACAAGGCATTGCAGCATATTGCTCCAAAAATGCCAGAGGACAGACCAAGATATCTTATGGGCGTTGGTACTCCTATGGATATTCTTCAGGGCGTACTCAATGGTGTTGATATGTTCGACTGTGTAATGCCATCAAGAAATGCAAGAAATGCACATCTGTTCACATCCAAGGGAGTTGTGAGGATCCGTAATGCTAAATATGCTATGGATACCTCTCCACTTGATGAGAATTGTACATGCTATACCTGTCAGAACTACTCAAAGGCTTATCTGCATCATTTAGATAAATGCAAAGAGGTTTTAGGCGCTCACCTAAATACTATTCATAATCTGCATTTTTATGAACACTTTATGCAGAATATCAGAGATGCCATTGCAGAAAACAGATTAGAGCAGTTTGCAGAAGACTTCTATAAGGTATACGGTTATCCTGAGAAGGTATAGCTCTTAAAGATTGCCAAAAAGCTCATATAATTGTTCTTTTGTGGTGAGAGTTAGCAATATCAGTCTTAAGATCTGATTAAAAAAGAAATTGTGGTATACTCTTTTGAGTTAAAAACTAAAATATAACTATTTAAACTTTTTGAAGGAAAATAAAAATGAGTATTATTTCAGCAGCATATGCAGCAGATACTGCAGCTCCTGCAGCTCAGCAGGGCGGCGATATGAGCATGATCATTATCCTGACTATCTGTATGATCGCTGTTTATTTCCTCTTTATGCGTCCAAACAACAAAAAGCGCAAAGAGATGCAGAAATTATTAGATAATCTAGCTGTTGGTGATGAGGTTTTAACCAATGGTGGTATCGTTGGTCGTATCACTAAGTTACCAGACAACAAGGAATACGTTTTAGTATCAGTATCATCAGGTGTTGTTATGCAGTTTAAGCGCAACTATGTTGTAGCTGTACTGCCAAAGGGCACCGTAGAAGCTATCTGTGTTGAAAAGCAGGTAGCAAATAAGAATAAATAATAACAATTTGTGAAATCAAGGCTACCGTAAGGTAGCTTTGTATCTTTATATAGGTAACATAAAGTGTTAAACAAATTCCCTCTGTGGAAAAACATCATGGTTTTCTTTGTGATTGCTATGGGATTTTTCTACGCACTTCCAAATCTGTATGGTGAAGATCCGGCTCTTCAGATTTCAGGTACTCATGGTGTTGAATTAGATCAGAAGACAGTTGATTCAATCAAAAATACATTACAGAGCAAGAATATTGATGGTAAATATGAATTTGCCAATAATCAGCTTTTAATCAGATTTGCAAATACAGATGAGCAGTTAACTGCAAGACAGATTGTTTCTTCAACTCTGTCTGAAAATTATGTTGTTGCTTTAAATCTTGCACCTGCAACTCCTGAATGGATGAGAAATATCGGCATGCATCCATTAAAGCTAGGTCTTGATCTTCGTGGCGGTGTTCATTTCCTTATGGAAGTTGACATGGAAGAAGCTATGAAGAAGATGAGAGCTCAGATTACTAATGATTTTAGAACAGAGCTTAGAAACCACGATATTCGTTTATCTTCTGTAAAAGCTGAAAATGATTATGTTCTTGTTGAGTTCAAAGATGCTTTAACAAGAGATAATGCTCAAGAGCTTTTAGCGTCTCGTCACAAGGACTTTAAGGTTGTTTCTCAGGATATTTCTGATAAATTTTATGTAAGAGCAACAATGACTCCTCAAAAACTCTCTGAGATCAGAACAAATGCTGTTGATCAGAACATAAATATTATCAGAAACCGTGTTAATGAATTAGGTGTTGCAGAACCTCTAGTTCAAAGACAGGGTGCAGACAGACTTGTTGTTGAACTTCCAGGTGTTCAGGATACAGCAAGAGCAAAAGAGATTTTAGGTGCTACAGCAACATTAGAGTTCCGTCTTGTTGATTCTAACGCTGATATTCAGGCAGCTGCTGCAGGTCACGTTCCTGCTGGCTGTGAGGTTATCAACGATCAGCAGGGCTATCCTGTAGTTGTTCACAAGCAGGTTGTTTTAACCGGTGATCATATTGTTGATGCAAGTTCATCAGCAGATGAGAATGGTCGTCCTCAGGTAAATATCAGTCTTGATTCACGTGGTGGTTCTATCATGGCTGCCTTTACTAAAGACAACATCGGCAAGCCTATGGGAACAAACTTCATTGAGTATGTTGTTGTTCCATCAAATGATCCAAATGCACCAAAGCCAGGTGATCTGAACTACAAGCCAAAGTTCAAGAAGATAGAGAGAATGATTAATATTGCAACCATTCAGTCTCGTCTTGGATCATCATTTAGAATCACAGGACTTGATTCTCCTAAGGAAGCTCATAATTTAGCTCTGCTTTTAAGAGCTGGTGCTCTTATTGCTCCAATTCAGATTGTTGAAGAAAGAACAATTGGTCCTTCACTTGGTCAGCAGAACATTGATAACGGTATGAAAGCAATGCTATATGGTATTGTATTCCTTGCTGTATTCATGATTATCTACTACAAGTCATTTGGTTTTATTGCAAATCTTGCTTTAGTATTCAATCTGGTTTTACTGGTTGGAATTATGTCATTAATTCCTGGTGCAACCATGACACTACCTGGTATTGCAGGTATCGTGCTCACACTTGGTATGGCTGTTGATGCTAACGTGCTTATTTATGAAAGAATCCGTGAAGAGATCAGAAATAACAGACCAGTGCAGATTGCTATCAATGAAGGTTATGCACGTGCGTTTGTAACAATTGCTGATTCTAATATCACCTCATTTATTACTGCTCTGATTCTGTTCATGGTCGGAACTGGTGCGGTTAAGGGCTTTGCTCTTGTACTTATGATTGGTCTTGCAAGTTCTATGTTTACTGCTGTTACAGCATGTCGTGCAGTTGTAAATATTGTATACGGCGGACGCAATATCAAGAAGCTGAGCATATAGGAGAAAATGATGCTTCAATTTATTAAGGATACTACTGTTATTCCTTTTATGAAGATAAAAGGAATTGTTGAAGTCCTTTGCCTTGTATTAGTTATAGGCTCAATTGTATCTATGTGTACTAAGGGGCTTAACTGGGGTCTTGATTTTACAGGTGGTATTGTTGTTGAAACCTCTTATTCAAAAGCTGTAGACCTCAATGATGTAAAGAAAGAATATGCAAAGCAGGGCATTGTTGGTACAACACAGCACTTTGGTACTAATCAGGACGTTCTTGTTAGAGTTGCTCCAAAAGATGGTCTTGATCAGCAGATTGTAACTAACAAGGTAATGGCAGCTTCAAAAGCTCTTGATCCTTCAGTTACTTTAAGCCGCACTGAGTATGTTGGACCTGCAGTTGGTGAGGAGCTTGTTGAAAGCGGTCTTATTGCAATAGTTGTTTCTTTATTAGCTATTCTTATCTATATTGCATTCAGATTCGAGTGGCGTATGGCAACAGGTGCTGTCATTTCACTTGCTTATGACGTTTTTGTTGTATTAGGCACTTTCTCAGTTCTTCAGATTGAATATGACCTTACAGTTTTAGCAGCTGTTTTAACTGTGGTTGGTTATTCTCTGAACGATAAGATTGTTGTATTTGACAGAATCAGAGAAAATGCATCATCTCTTCCAAGAAATACAGTAATGAGCAGACTGTTTGACGTTTCTTTAACTCAGACTTTATCTAGAACCATTATCACCTCAGGTACAACACTGATTACTGTTGTCAGCCTCATGATTTTTGGTGGTGAGATGATTTATGGTTTCGCTCTTGCCTTGTTTGTCGGTATTGTTTTTGGTACTATTTCATCAATCTATGTGGCTTCTACATGGGCATTAATTCTCGGAATCAAGCGAGAGAATCTTGTTCCTGTAAAAATTGAGAAAAAAGAGTCAGATGGATATGAAACCATGGACTAAAAACAATGCATACTTTTATAAGATCATGCACTAGTCTTCTATGTGCAGGTCTTTTTGCCCTCATTCTTGCATCCTGTCAAAGTGGGGGCTTTGATTCCTCTTCAAATAAACTTCAGGGCGATTTTTCAGTTCCTGCCAAATATATTTATCTTGTGAAAACATCCGACAGAACTCTCAATCGAGATCAGAATATTCTTACAAAACTACTGATGATGCTTGATTCTGAGCAGAAAAATTCAGTAGAAAAAGCTGCAATTTTTTATGAGGCTGGTCTTGTATATGATGATTTAGGTCTTGAATCAATGGCAAGATTCATGATGATGAATGCCATTGTAAACAAACCTGATTATGCCGCTGCATATGAACTTATCGGAGTTTATTATTTAAAGGATGGAAGAATTGCTGATGCCTGCGATGCATTCGATTCTGCTATTGAACTTGATAAGAACAGCAAGTCAATGTACCCATACCTTAACAGAGCTTATGCAATGTATTATACAAAGCGATATCAAAAAGCATATGAAGATATCTGTGTATTTTATAATGCAGATAAAAGAGATCCATACCGTTTACTGTCAAAATATATAATTGAATCTGCCTATAAAGGTGAAACTCAGGCTATAGAATCCTTATCAAATGCATATATCAATAACGATCTTGATGTTAAGGCTCCTTTTGGTATTGCACTTATAAATCATACTCTTGGCTTAATTTCGACAGATGAACTGTTTGAAAAAATTCTTGAAGACAAGAATAGAGATGATCTGATGCAAGAGCATCTTTGTGAGGCGTACTACTATCTTGGAAAACAAGCTCTTAAGATGGGAAATGACAAGCTTGCATATGATTACTTCAAACTATCAAGAGCAACAGATAAATATAATTTTCTTGAATACCGAAATTCATATCTGGAGATGCGATCTTTAGAGAAAAAATATAATCTTTTAGCACCATACTCTGCAGAGGAGAGAGAGCTGTAATGAGTGATTTAAATTCAAATGCCGTTATAGATTTGTCCGATGAGCAGTTAGACGATGTAAGACAAGCTATTTTAGCTTCAGATGATGCTCTTGTAATGAGTGAGTTTTTTAAGGCTCTATCCGATCCTACAAGAATAAATATGGTGCATGCTATGCTGATACACAAATGGCTTTGTGTAGGTGATCTTGCAAAGATTGTAGGATTGTCAAAATCAGCTATATCACATCAGTTAGCCTATATGAGAATCAATAAATTGGTTAAGGTAAAAAGAGAGGGTAGAAAAGCCTTTTATGCCCTTGATGATTCTCATGTTGAATCTTTATTTGCCCTGGCACTATCACATATAAAAGAATAAAAATGAATAAACCTGTATATTTTGACTATGCTGCTGCAACTCCTACCGATCCTAGAGTAATTGAAAAAATGGTAGAGAGTCTTTGTATAGATGGAACCTTTGCAAATCCACATGCAAAGGATCATGTATATGGATGGGAGGCAGCAGAAGCTGTCGAGAATGCCAGAGATCAGGTTGCAGATCTGATTGGAGCATCTGCCCTTGAAATCACCTTTACCTCAGGTGCAACAGAGAGCAACAATCTTGCAATCTTTGGTCTTGCAAAAGGTCTTAAGGAAAAAGGTGACAAAAGATGTCACATCATTACATCAAAAATTGAACATAAAGCAATTTTAGAAGCTTGTGAAATCCTTGAAAAACAAGGCTATAAGGTTACATATTTAACTCCAAGA
>NZ_JBGVMC010000213.1:0-4203 GCF_045124615.1 Succinivibrio sp. | reverse complement strand
TGTTTCTGTATCAGTAAATACCTTCGGTACAGGCAAGTACGATGACAACAAGATTGCTCAAATCGTTCCTGAAGTATTTGATTTAAGACCATTTGGTCTTATCCGTCAGCTTGATCTGTTAAGACCAATCTACCAGAAGACTGCATCATACGGTCACTTCGGCCGTCCAAGCTTCAGCTGGGAACAGACCAACAAGGTAGATGATCTGCTACAGGCTATCAAGTAATAAAAAAAATATTCATCAAGAAAAATGCCACTGTAAAAAACTGCAGTGGCATTATTTTTTATCTGTTGAAAGCGTTTTTATATCAAAACACTCTTTATAGGACTACAAGCTGAGATAGAACGCTTACATCCTTGTCATTCAGAGAATTATTCTCTACGCCTTTTACAATATCCTCTTTTGAGTACTTATCCTCAGGATATACGACAACTACTGACTTATCGCCGTTTGCAAGGAAATTGTGCTCACCAAATTCTGTATATCTTGTAGCACCAATTGAAACCATGATAAGTTCAGGTTTGCCAGCTTCATTTATATAGTCATTGATTCTCTCAGCAGGGCCCTCGTTTTGCTGGTTGTTTAGCTTATCTATTAGCCATTCAACCAATTTTGCATAAACATAGCTGTAATCTCTTACAGCAGAGTCCTCTCCATAGGCAATAACCTTAGAATCTCTTACCATGAAGCTTGCAATGCGGTATCTGTTTAAAATTCCACTCTCATCAAAAGAATCAATCGCAATCAGATTATCAGATAAGCCTTTTGATGATTTACCCCAGTTCTTCTTAATACTGATCTTCTTAGCACCTTCCTTTCTGATTGAACAGTCATTAGATGCACCGAATAAAACCGGCTTTAATGACTTTACCTGTGAACCTTCATAGGTTACCTCACAGATAATTGCACACTCAGGTTCAATCTGAAGCTTAGTCTCACCCTCTGGGAAAATTATTTTCTGTGAATCAAATGGAAAAACATTTAAAAATTCAGGAATGCTCTTGCCTGCTTTTGGCATGAATGTTGGGAATACTGCCTTAGGGGCCTTAGCTTCAGCAGTTTTTACATTGGTAAAATCAACTGCCTCACCTGCCTGCTCGAGGTGTCCGGTAAAATTACCTGCTACGCCAAATGTAGCCATTTTGCTCAAATCAATAGACATTTGCACTCCAAAAAGAAATACCTAAAAAATTGTATATTCAACTTATCTGATTATAGCATACAGCCAGTTATCATGCTTTTTGCAAAATTATAAAATGATCATGTCTTTGTGTTAGAATCTTTTTTTGAATTTATAAGGTTTAAAAAGATGATAAAAAAGCTATCTGTTTTAATTCTATCTATAAGCGTACTCTTTACTTGTGCAATGAGTGAACCACTCTCTTTTAGAGAAGCTAAAACTCATATGCCAGGAATATTCAGTAAGCTTACAAAGGCAAAAACAATCTACTGCGGCTGCAATATTATTTTTTATGAAAACGGATATAAACCAGATCTTGAATCATGTGGATATAAAATAAGATCCAATAGCCAAAGAGCCAACAGAATTGAAGCTGAACATATGATGCCAGCCTATACATTCGGTAAAAAAAGGCAATGCTGGCAGGAAGGCGGCAGAAAAAACTGTTCAGAAAATGATCCTGAATTTATAAAAATGGAAGGAGATCTGCACAACCTGTATCCTTCAATTGGTGAGGTAAATGGCGATAGAAGCAACTACAGATTTGTAGAAAAGCTTAAAGGAAAATCACCTTACGGTAAATGCTCAGTTGTTATAAATACTAAAAAACAGGTAGCCTCAATTCCAAACAGAGCTAAAGGTATTGTTGCAAGAGCATATCTTTATATGTCGAGTACCTACAAGATACCGTTGTCTTCTGAAGAGATAAATATGTTCAGATACTGGAACAAAAAATACAAAGTTACAAAGAACGAATGCATAAGAAATAAGCTTATAAAGGAAATTCAAGGAAACGATAATCCTTTTGTAAAGGCTCAGTGCAAGAGATTTAAACTATAAAAAACAGGATAGCTATGCGTGATGTAAGGATCTGCCAGTTTAGAGCAAATTTAAACCTGAATGACACATTCACTCTTGATGATGACGGCTTTGGCCATCTTATAAGAGTATTAAGATTCAAACAGGGCGATAACTTTATCGTATTTGACGGATTAGCAAATGAGTACAAAGCAACATTAGAAGAGGTATCTTCTAAAAAGGCTTCTTTTAAATGTACAGAAAAGATTGACAGAAATGTCGAAAGTCCACTTCTTGTTGAACTAGGTCAGGTCATAAGCCGTGGTGACAAGATGGAATTTACAATACAGAAAGCTACTGAACTTGGAATCCACTCTATTACACCACTGTACTCATCAAGATGCGGTGTGAAACTTGACAGAAAGCGTGAAGAAAAGAAAGTTGAACAGTGGCAGAAGATTGCTATTGCAGCATGCGAACAGTCAGGAAGAAATGTTGTGCCTGTTGTTAATGATATTACCTTTATTGATGACTGGTACAAGCAAGGTAAGAATGCTCTGTCATTGACTCTTGATCCTAAGGCTGACAAAAAGCTTACTGAAATTGAACCAAAGCAGAATGTAAGACTGCTTATAGGACCTGAAGGCGGACTTTCATCTGAAGAAATAGATAATGCTGCAAAATCAGGTTTTCAGGGGGTAACCTTAGGCCCTAGAATATTAAGAACAGAGACAGCAGCATTAGCAGCACTTTCAATATTAGGTTGTACCTTTGGAGATTTATAAATGGAAATGACAAACCTCGTTCTTGGAAAAAGCACAACCTATGATTGTGAGTATGCACCTTCAAGACTTCAAAGGATAAAACGAGAACTTGGAAGATCACAGATTAAAAACTATACAGAATCTGAAGGTTACGATCTTTGGAGACTGTACGAGATAACCTATCTTGATCTGAATTCTCTTCCAAAAGTTTGCGTAGGTAAGATCATAGTTCCAAAGAACAGTGAATATATTGTCGAGTCAAAGTCATTAAAACTATATATTTTCTCTTTGACCATGACAAAATTCAAATCACTTGAACAGGTAGAATCTGTTATAAAAAGAGATCTGAGTGAACTTCTTGAATGCGATGTAAAAGTCTCACTTATGACTTTAAACGATAATGATTTTGGTATATCAAAGATTGATGGTATTGAACTTGAAAGTGCTATTGATCTGAAAAATTTCTCTCAAAACTCTTTTACCTATTCAACAGATATGCTCAAAGCAAAATCAGATAAGGTAATCTCAATAAACTGTCATACAAATCTTTTCCGTTCGCTTTGTCCTGTAACAGCACAGCCAGATCATGCAACAATGTTTATTGAATATGAGGGAAAAGAGATAAGTTATGAATCTTTGCTATCCTACCTTATCTCACTTAGAAATCATCAGGGGTTTCATGAGCAGTGCGTTGAACTGATATACAGCGATATTATGACAATGTTAAAGCCAAAAAAGCTATGTGTTCATGCAAGTTTTACAAGACGTGGTGGTATTGACATAAATCCATTTAGAACAAATCAAGCAATAGATTCATATAAAAATGTAAGAACTGTTAGACAGTAAAACATACACTATTAAGGTGCAGCATTGCACCTTAATATCTTCACTTTTACTTTATTTTTTTACCTGCAATATAGCACTGCTTGTTATAGAAACTGATGCCAATGCCATAAATTTCATTTATAAAAGGATTAGTTGTATAACTTTTTGCATATCCTTTATCTTCTATCTGTTTTATAGCATGATTTGCATCTTCTATAACAGATTCGATTTTAGAAGATGCTTTAATCTCTAGAATAACTGCTTTATCACCTGTTTTATTCACAAACATTAAATCAGCATAACCATCACCTGATTCACTGTTTGATTTAAAGTCAGTTATGAAGTTAGAACAGTTTGTAAATACTCCTGATAAGAATCCATGATAGAAGTTCTCAGGTTTTGACTTTGTTGCAAAGTCTCTTATTGATACGTAGCTGTTTAAAAGACTATCTATATGCTTTTTTGCAACTGTGAAATCACCTTCAAACAGAGCATTTGCTATAAGCTTTGCCTTATTCTCTCCTTGATTTACTATAGTATCAAAGTGCTCTTTTATGTTCTTTATAAAACACTTACGGATTTCTCTGTTTGGGATCTTAAGTGAGTAGACTGTCTTATCTTCTCCAGAAATATTA
>NZ_JBGVMC010000212.1:0-16505 GCF_045124615.1 Succinivibrio sp. | reverse complement strand
AGAGTTGTTGGATGGAACTGATTGAACTCCATATTTGCAACTCGGCAACCTGCACGATATGCCATTGCAATACCATCACCAGAGCTTACCTCTGGGTTACAGGTATACTGATAAACCTTTGATGCACCACCTGTACATAATGCAATGAATTTTGCATTGATTGTGATTACATGATTTGTGGTTGTATCAAGTACATAAGCACCAACGACTCTGTTTCCTACAAGACCAAGCTTGTGAGTTGTAATAAGATCAATTGCATTGTGATTTTCAAGGATTGTGATATTTTTATTTTCACGTGCTCTTTCAACAAGAGTTTCCTGAATTGATTTACCGGTATGATCTTCTGCGTGGAAAATTCTTCTGTGAGAGTGACCACCTTCTCTGTGAAGGTGATAAGGTGACTGTTCATCTTCAACCTTTGTTTCTTTCAGATCAAAAGGAACTCCCTCATCGATGAGCCACTGAATAGCGTCATGTGCATTTTTAGCAACGAACTCAACAGTTTTCTCATCACATAAGAAACCGCCTGCAATGCAGGTGTCTTTTATATGCGCCTGAATGCTGTCATCATCATCTTTGATATTGTAAACACCAGCGATGCCACCTTGTGCATAATTAGTAGAACCTGCACAAACGTTCTCTTTTGATAGAACAATAACTTTAGCTTTTTTTGCTAAGGTCAGTGCAAGTGTAAGACCTGCAGCTCCAGAACCGATAATAAGACAATCTGTTGTGTAATTCATTTTCTTACCTGTTGCTCTTATTTATAAAAAACACATTGTGATAATTTTACTCTTTTATGATGCACTTAACACAAATTTAATCTCTAAGAGTACTAAAAAAAGAGATCAAATTTTTTAAAGACTGCATTTATTTGGCTTTTACTGTAAAATACCTAAGTCATAAATAATATGATTAAAAAAAATTTTTTGAACTTTTAAAAAATAACTTAGTCAAAACGTATAAAAGGTGCAGTAAGACATGGGATCCGTAAACGAAAATTTTAAAGCTTCAAATGACGAAGCCATCGTGAAGCGGGTTCAGGAAGGTGATGTTGAAGCCTACAACTTACTTGTAATCAAGTATCAGCATAAGATATTTCAGGTTATAGGAAAGTTTGTAAATAATCAGGCAGACATTGCTGATGTGGCTCAGGAAGCTTTTATTAAAGCATACAGAGCTATCAATTCCTTCCGTGCCGACAGTTCCTTTTATACCTGGTTGTATCGAATTGCGGTTAATACAGCAAAAACACATTTAGAATCAAACAATAAAACAAGAAATCATCTTGATGTTGATTCTCCTGAGTTTCAGTCAATTGACGAGCAGGGTGTATTAGCAAGTTCAGATACTCCAGATAGAATAATAGAATCGCAAGAATTGCAGCAAGTGATTATCGACGCTATGGCTGATCTTCCATCAGAACTTTCTGAGGCAATAACCTTAAGAGAAGTGGAAGGAATGTCATACGAAGATATGGCGGTTGCGCTTAAAGTTCCGATTGGAACAGTAAGATCTAGAATCTTCAGAGCGCGACAATTTATAGAACAAAGAATGTCAAAGTTTGCAAAATAATCAGGAGTAGGTATGACAACTTCACATGAATCAGAAAATGCTGAATATCTTTCCGCTCTTTTTGATGGTGAATCTTCTCAGACTGAAAAATTAAGTTTATCTGCTGAACACAAGCAGACTCTTAAGAATTATTCTCTAATTGGTGCAGCACTTCGTAACGAGTTACCAAGTAAGGTAAATATGTCTTTTTCTGACAGCGTAATGAATACAATTGCTAAGGAAAAGATTGTACCTGAACTTAAGACTATACCAGTACCTACCTATAAATTTGTATTCAGAAAGGTTGCAACAGCAGTTGCTCAAATGGCAATGGTTGCTTCTGTAGCAGCAATTACTGTTATCGGATACCAGACTTTCTCTACTGATTCATTAGTTGTACAGGAAAGTGCATCAAATGCATTAGGTCCTGTTGACGGTGTAAATCTTGCAAGTTATCAGACCTCATCACAGGCATCAAATAAAATAAACCTGTCTACAGATGAGGATAAGGCTGAAAATGCTGTAAAATTAGATTCAAATGAACTTAAAAAGCAGCAGTCTCTGGAAGTCGAACGTATCAACAATTACATCAGAGGTTATGTTGTAAGCACAGCCTCAAACTAATTAACAGAATTTAGATAAATTAAGGGGCGTGAGCCCCTTTTTTCATGGATTATTATGAAACTAAAAACAATTAAAGCTACAATTGCTTTTCTTATAGGAAGCGTAATTACTAATGCATTTGCAGCAAACAGCTGTTTTGAACATTTTTATGATGTTCAGAAAATGTATACAACAAACAATTTTGATGCAACCATAGCACATACAGACAGTATGGGAATCAATCTATATGCCTTAACTCATCTGTATATTAACAATACTCCTTATACTACATGGAAGTCCCTAAATGGAGAATTAGACGGATATGCGCTAAAAGGGCTTAAGGGAATTGATTTTAATAAAGATAGACAGTATGTAGGTGCAATGCTTTGGCATCAGTCATTAATCTTTGACAAAATCATGCATTCACAGACAATATTGAAAAACTATGAATGTACCTTAGTAGGCCGCACAAGAATATCTGGAAGAAAGGTTGTTGTTTCTAAACTCTCTCCTGTTGATGATGCAAGATACAGTTTTCTTATAGCAAGTGACGATGAAACAAATCTTCCTGTTGAAATGAGTGTAATTGCACCATCAAATGCACTAGTTACAAAATTCACTGTAACAGCGATGCATTCTGTAAATGCAAAAAACAGATCTTTTCCTGATGATGTTTTTGATTCTGTAAAAGGAAATCCAAAAAAGGATCTTTCCTTTGCAGAAATCTGGCCGGAACTTACAATTCCCTCTTATTTTTCACTTTGTGATTATGGTGTTCAGAAAATGGGAAATGAGGATGTTGACTATCTTACATTTACAGATGGACTTGTAGATTTCAGAGTATATAAGAATTCAAAAACTACAGTGATGATTCCATCTGCAACTGATGGCACTATCAGTGTTTTCAGAAAAAAAGGTCAGTTTTTTGAATACGCTGTTGCAGGTGAAATTCCTCTTGCTATGTCAAAAATAATTCTTTCAAAAATAGTATCGAATGAAGAATAGTATTGAAAAAAAAGTTATAAAACAGAAATTTTACCTAAATTACAATGAGTTATGGTAATAGTGAAAGCCTTTTGTAAAAATGGTAAAATAACGAAAATTTTTGTAAACATAGAATTATTAGGAACATTATGGCAGACGTTTACGACCGCTCAAAAGTTAGAAATTTCTCTGTAATCGCACACATCGATCACGGTAAATCAACATTATCCGATAGATTCATTCAGATGTGCGGTGGTTTAAGCGATCGCGAAATGACCTCTCAGGTCCTTGATAACATGGATATTGAGAGAGAGCGTGGTATTACCATTAAAGCTCAGGCAGTAACCCTTAAATACAAGGCAAAAGACGGTAATACCTATGAGCTTAATTTTATTGATACTCCAGGTCATGTGGATTTCTCTTATGAGGTTTCTCGTTCTTTATTTGCCTGTGAGGGTGCACTATTAGTAGTTGATGCAAGTCAGGGTGTTGAAGCTCAGACACTTGCAAACTGTTATCAGGCAGTAAATCTTGATCTTGAGGTTATTCCCGTTTTAAACAAGATTGATTTGCCTTCAGCCGATCCTGACAGAGCTATCGATGAGATTGAAGATCTGATTGGTATTGAGGCTCATGATGCCTGCATGTGTTCTGCTAAGACTGGTCTTGGAGTTCAGGATGTTCTTGAGAGAATCGTCACCTCAATTCCTGCACCACAAGGTGATCCTGATGCTCCTCTTCAGGCACTTATTATCGATTCATATTTTGATGATTATCTTGGTGTTGTAGCTTTAGTCCGAGTAAAGAACGGAACCTTACGTCGCGGCGATAAGATTAAGGTTATGTCTCAGGGAGTTGCCTGGCAGGTTGACGGACTTGGTATTTCAACTCCTAAGAGAGTAAAGGTTGATGTTTTAAACTGTGGTGAAGTAGGTTGGGTTGTATGTGATATCAAGTCAGTACATGCAGCTCCTGTTGGTGACACAATCACCCATGTAAAACCAGCCTGTGAAGCTCCTCTTCCTGGTTTCCAGAAGGTAAAACCTCAAGTTTATGCAGGTATGTTCCCTGTTGAAACCGATGATTACAATGCCTTTAGAGATGCACTTGAGAAATTGTCTTTAAATGATGCATCTTTATTCTTTGAACCTGAAAATTCAAAGGCATTAGGCTTTGGTTTCAGATGCGGCTTCCTTGGTATGCTGCATATGGAAATCATTCAGGAAAGACTTGAAAGAGAGTACAACTTGAACCTGATTACTACTGCTCCTACAGTAGTATATGAAGTTTTAATGACAAACGGAGAGGTTATCCATATCGATTCTCCTGCTGCACTTCCTCCTGTTTCAAATATTGCTGAAATCAGAGAGCCTATTGCAGAATGCCGCATGTTGATGCCATCGGAATATGTTGGTGCAATCATGAAGATTTGTCAGGAAAAACGTGGTATTCAGACTGGTCTTGAGTATCATGGTGATCAGGTTGCATTGACTTATGAGATTCCAATGTCAGAAGTTGTTCTTGATTTCTTTGACAGAATCAAGTCTGCTTCTCGTGGTTATGCTTCCCTTGACTACAGTTTCAAGCGATTCAACTGCGATGATCTTGTGAGAATGGATATTCTTATTGCAGGTGAAAGAGTGGATGCTCTTGCAATTATTCTTCACCGTTCAGTAAGCCGTACTAGAGGTCTTGCAGTTGTAGAGAAAATGAAGGAAGTAATTCCTCGTCAAATGTTTGATATTGCAATTCAGGCTGCAATCGGTACTCAGATTATTGCTCGTTGCACTGTTAAGGCATTAAGAAAGGATGTTCTTGCAAAGTGCTATGGTGGTGATATCACAAGAAAGCGCAAGCTTCTTGAAAAACAGAAAGCAGGTAAGAAGCGCATGAAACAGTTAGGAAAGGTAGAGGTTCCTCAGGATGCATTCCTTGCAATATTAAAGGTAGGAAAAGAATAATACAAAAAAGAAGGTAGAACGTGATTGAGGTAATTTCAGAAAATCTTTTTGCATATATCCTTTTTTTTGCCAGTGTTGTAACAGGCATCTGTTATTTCATTGATTTAAAAAAATATAAGAAAAAGCGTAAAGAAGCCCTGGCTGCTGCATTAAAGGCAAACAAGGATCTTAGCCGAAAGGAAAAAAAGAAGATTATGGAGCCAGCCAATTTTATAGGACAGGTTGGTTCTGTATTTATAGTTATCTTAGTTGTTTTTCTTTTCAGAAGTTTTGTCTATGAGCCATTTAGAATTCCATCAGGCTCGATGATGCCAACTTTACTAACTGGTGATTTTATTGCTGTTAATAAGCATGCATATGGAATCAGAAATCCACTTACTAATAATGTAATAATTGAAACAGGCATGCCAAAACGTGGTGATGTTATCGTATTCAAATATCCAGAAGATAAATCAATAGATTACATTAAGCGTGTTGTTGGTGAGCCTGGCGATGTAATTATCTATCAGGATAAGCATCTGTATATCATCAAGCATGAAGAATTAGATAAAAAACATGCTCAGCTAGTGAATGTTCAGTTCTTGTATACCGATGAAGAGGAGATCTCTTTGGGGTTCTCTGAGAACTATGATGTATACAAAGAATCATTTGCTAAAGGGGAATCTCATATTATCCGAATAAATCAGAATGCATCTATGCTCAAAGAGTATTTTTATAAGCAGCCTGGTTTTGAAAGAGGAATTTGGAAGGTTCCTGAAAACTGCTATTTTGCAATGGGTGATAACAGAGACAACAGCAAAGATAGCAGATTCTGGGGATTTGTTCCTTTTGAGAATATTGTTGGAAAAACAGAGGGCATCTGGATGTCCTTGGAATTCGATGAAAAAGATCAGTCAATGCTGAGCTTTATTCCAAAGTCAGTACGTTTTAACCGAATTGGCGGTATAAATTAAAAAATGTCAGAAAAAACTAATGTGATAGCCCTTCAGAATCTAGAACTGAAGCTTGGATATGCTTTTGAAGATATTAAACTGTTAGAGCAGGCTTTGACTCATAGAAGCTTTGGTCCTATCCATAATGAGCGACTTGAGTATCTTGGTGATTCAATCCTTGGAATGGTTATCGCAAAAGATCTCTATGACAGATTTCCAAAATGCAAAGAAGGAGATCTGACAAGAATGAGATCTACTCTTGTAAGAGAAACAATGTTAGCTCAGATTGCAAGAGAATTTGAACTTGGAAATGTATTAAGATTAGGTCCTGGTGAACTTAAAACCGGCGGTTTTAGAAGAGACAGTCTTATTGCTGATGCAGTAGAGTCTATTATTGGCGCTATGTTTATTGATTCTCATGAAAGCTTTGAACTTGTGCGACAGATTATTCTTCGCTGGTTTAAGACAAGACTTGAGACAATTAAGCCTGATGTTGATCAAAAGGATCATAAATCAACTCTGCAAGAATACCTTCAGTCAGCTCATTTACCTCTTCCTGAGTATAAGGTTGAGTCTATTGAGGGAACAGACAATGAGCAGATCTTTGTGGTTTCAGCTAATGTTAAAGGCTACGAAAAACAGATTGGTCGTGGCTCTTCAAGGCGTAGAGCAGAGCAGGTTGCTGCAGGTCTTGTATTAGAACTTATTGATAAACGAAAGAAATATAAATAGAGAGGATACTATGTCACACTTTGGATTTGTTGCGATCATAGGAAGACCAAATGTTGGCAAATCAACACTGATGAATCATCTGATTGGTCAGAAGATCTCTATTACCTCAAGAAAACCACAGACTACAAGAAACAGAATTGTAGGTATTGATACTAAAGATGAATATCAGGTGGTTTTCGTTGATACTCCAGGTTTACACCGTGAAGAAAAAAGAGCAATCAATCATCTGATGAATAGAGCTGCAGAAAGTGCTTTAGGTGATGTTGAACTGGTTCTTTTCGTTGTTGATCCATCAAGATGGACTGATGATGATGAAATGGCTTTTCACAGAGTAAAGAATTCAGGTGCTCCTGTTGTTCTTGTTATCAATAAGGTAGACACAGTTGCAGATAAGGAAACACTTCTTCCTCTTATTGATAAACTTTCAAAGATCATTAATTTTAAAGATATTGTTCCAGTATCAGCTCTAAGAGGCACTAATCTTGATATCCTAAAGGATATTATTTACAAGTCTCTGCCAGAGGGAGATCATCTTTTCCCAGATGACAGTATTACAGACAGATCATCTCGCTTTTTAGCATCAGAAATCGTACGTGAAAAGTTGATGCGTCAGATGGGTGAAGAGCTTCCATACAGTTCAACTGTAGAAATTGAAGAATTCAAAGAAGAAGACGGTCTTTTAAGAATCAGTGCAGCAATTCTTGTTGAAAGACAGGGCCAGAAAAAAATGGTTGTCGGTGCTCAGGGTGCAAGAATCAAGATGATTGGTACTGAGGCTAGAAAGGACATGGAAAAACTGTTTGATTCAAAAGTATTCTTACAGCTGTTTGTAAAGGTTAAGGCTGGATGGTCTGATGATGTCAGAGCATTAAAGAGCCTTGGCTATGATGACTTCGAGGCAAAATAAATGCCATTGAGCATAGATGACGAGCCAGCTCTCGTCATCCACTCAAGACCATATCAGGAGCATTCGCTTCTATTAGAGCTTTTCACACTTAATCTTGGAAGAATAAGTGCAGTTGTAAGGCTTAAAAGCAATAAGAATTCATCAAACAGAGGGTTATTTGAACCCTTTACTCTTCTAAGGCTTTCTCTGTTTCAGGGAAGAAGCTCTCTTTTTAGAGTAAATTCTGCAATGATGCAGAAGGTTGCTTTTAAAATTGAAATACCATACACATTCTGTGCAATATATATCAATGAACTTCTGTTCAGATTAGTAAAGTCACAGGAAAGTGATCCTAAGCTGTTTGCCCAGTATATTCGCTCATTAGAGGAGCTAGAGGCCAAACATTCTGAAAATCTTGTCCTTAGAAATTTTGAGAGTGTATTACTCGAAAGTCTAGGCTATCAGATAGATTTTAAAACTCAGGATCATAAAATGCTTTCAGAAGAAAAATCATATTTCTTTTCAGCAACTCAGGGTTTTATAGAAGATTTGTCATCGACTAGTCATTCATATTCAGGAAAAGCTCTTTTAAAGATAATGAATCATGAATATGACAGTGAAGACAGTTTAAAGATTTTAAAGAAAATACATGCAGCTGTGATAAAAGAACTTTTAGGTGATTATGAACTTAAAAGCAGAAGGCTGTATGAAGAATATATAAAATATTAGGTGAGAACATGGTAACTTTTTATAAACCAAGTAAAAGCACAAAAGCAAAAAAGGCAGTAACTGTTACTTTTACCGATCTTGATCTGCAAGGTAGAGCTGTAGGAAAGGAGGGTGGTAATACCTATTTTGTTGAAGGTCTTATGCCTGGTGAAAAAGCCAATGTTCAAGAGATTAATGCAAAAGGAAATATCATCACTGCTAAGTATACAAAGATCATCAAAGCTTCAGAATTGAGAATTCAGGATGACTGTGAGTACGCTGATAAGTGCGGTGGTTGCAAAATGTCATTTGTTCCAAATGATATGTTGCTTAACTCTAAGATAGAGGGTATCAAGCGACTGTTTTTAAAGAATGCATCAGTTAACCTAGATGATCCTGCTTTTTCAGAAACTGCTGAGTCTACAGGTTATAGAAGAGCTTGTAGATTTGCAATCAGAGGTGACCACAACAAACTATATGTAGGTTTCAGAGAAGAGCGATCAAATTCACTTGTAAAAGTAAAATTCTGTAAGTGCCTGACTGATAGAATCAATTCAGTTATTGAACCGCTTAATAAACTCATAAATTCTTTAGATAAGAAAGACAAACTAGGTCACATTGAATGTCTTGATTCAGACGGTCTTTTAGGAATTCTAATTAGATTTTCTGAAGTCTTAAACAAAAAAGACGAGGAAAAGATTGTTGCTTTTGCCAAGGATACTGACACTGTAGTATCAGTTGTTGAACCTTTTTATGATCCAAAAATTATAGACAAGAAAAGAGAAAGCTTAAAAGAGAGAATTGTAGCAGGTGATCCTTCAAAACTATTTGTAACATCAGGTGGAATCAGAATTGAATGTATGCCATCCTCTTTTGTACAGGTTAACAGATTCTTGAACACAAAGATGCTTGATAGAGTGTGTTCTTATGTAGAAGAAGGAAAGGACAGTGTTCTTGATCTTTTCTGTGGACTTGGTAATTTCACCTTCCCTCTGACAAAAAAAGCAAAAAAGGTTGTAGGTGTTGATATTGTGGCAAGAATGGTTCTTGATGCAAGAGAGAATGCCAAGGAGCATGGCATTGACAATATCAGTTTTGAAATTGCAGATCTTGAAGAGCAGTTTGAAAACCAAAAGTGGGCTAAAGAAGATTATGATGTTGTTGTAATGGATCCGGGCAGAGCTGGTGCTAAGAGAGCAACTTTGTTTTTGGCAAATAAAAAGCCAAAGAGAATCATTTATATCTCATGTAATCCACTTGCAGCATCAAGAGATTCTCAGGAGCTTATTAAGAAGAATTACAAGTTAAGCTCATGGGGTGTTATTGATATGTTCCCAAGAACTGCTCATATTGAGATGATTTTGGTTTTTGATCTAGAAAACAAGAAAAAATAAGAACATAATAAAAGCATAAATAAAGCTTAATAGGAAAAAAATCATGGTTGCAATCAGACAGACCCATAGTGCATCCTTTGATTTTATAAAATGGGTAGATGAACTAGATCTTCCAAATGATCAAAAGGATGTAATAAATAAAACCAATGATTTCGTGATTAAACATATTCGCGATTCAGAGGTTGCAGAAGACTTCGTGTCACCTGATGATTTGGTTGCAAGATTCAACCACATATCATCAGAGATTGTTGTTATTCTGATGAGTCTGAATATGGATCTTGCATCATTGCAGGTATCCATTCTGTATCCTGCCTATGAGAATAGTTTTATTTCCTTTGAGGATGTATCCGAAAAATTCGGTCCTAAAATAGCGAAACTTCTTCTTGCTGTAAAAGATATGGAAGCAATCCGATCTTTACAGACTTTAAGCTCAGAAAAGGCAACAGAGGATCAGGTCGACAGAGTTCGCCGTATGATCCTTGCAATGGTTGTTGATATCAGAGCGGTTGTAATCAAGCTTGCTGAAAGAATTGCTGTTATCAGAATGGCAAAAAACGAGGATGAAGCCTCAAGAAATCTGATAGCAAAAGAAGTTAGCAACATTTATGCCCCACTTGCAAACAGATTAGGTATTGGTCAGCTCAAATGGGAACTTGAAGATCTTGCTTTCAAGTTTCTTCATCCTGATAAGTACAGCGAAATTGCTCATAACCTTAATGAAAGAAGAATTGACAGAGAGCAGTATGTAAATGATTTTATCGAAGGTCTTCGAAAAAATCTTATTGCAGAAGGTGTCAGTGATCCTGAGGTATATGGCAGACCAAAGCATATTTACAGTATTTACAAAAAGATGCAGAAAAAGCATCTGAAGTTTACAGAGCTTTTTGATATCAGAGCTGTAAGAGTTGTTGTTAACACAATTGAAGAGTGCTATACAGCATTAGGTATCATTCATACTAAGTATGAACATATCGCCAGCGAATTTGATGATTATATAGCTAATCCAAAACCAAACGGCTACCAGTCAATCCATACAGTTGTATATGGAGAGGGCAAAAAGATTGTTGAGGTTCAGATAAGAACCAGAGAAATGCATAATCTTGCAGAACTTGGTGTAGCTGCACATTGGAAATACAAGGAAGGAAATGGCCAGAGTTCGGGGGTTGAACAGAGAATTAATTTTCTTCGAAAACTGTTTTCTTGGCGTGATGACATGGTTCAGTCAGGAGCGCTTGAAGAAGAATTCAAAAATCAGGTTTTTGAAAACAGAATATATGTATTTACACCTCATGGTGAGGTAATGGATCTGCCAAAGGGGGCAACACCTCTTGATTTTGCCTATCAGGTTCATACCATGATCGGACACAGATGTATTGGTGCAAAGGTGGATGGCCGCATTGTACCTTATACATATAAGCTCAATACTGGTGAGCAAGTTGAGATCATCACTTCAAAGACACCTAATCCGTCACGCGACTGGTTAAAGTCTGAAAGAGGATTTTTACATACTAAAAAGGCTATCAACAAGGTTCAGTCATATTTTAGAAAGGTTGATTTTGATAAAAACAAGGAAGCGGGTATTCTTCTTGTTGATAAGGAATCAGACAGACTGTCACTGCCTTATAGCAAAGATCAGATATCTTCTTTACTTAAAGAGAAACTATCAAGATTCAACTTCAAGACAGTAGACGATCTTTTTGCTGCAGTTGGTGCAGGTGATATAAGTGTAAATATCATTACATCAATACTTCAAGAGAAGCTCAATAAGGAAAATAGCGAAAATATCAGTTCTGATGAACTTATTGGAAGTATTGTAAACAGAAAACCTGCAAGTTTGCTTATAAAGAAAACCAAACAGAGTTCAGGTATTGTTGTTGAAGGCGTAGGTGATCTTCTCACACATATTGCAAAGTGCTGTCAGCCTATTCCTGGTGACAAGATTGTAGGCTTCGTTACACAGGGTAGAGGAATCAGTGTACATAGAGCAGACTGTGAAAAACTTAAAAAGATGGTTGAGTTATTCCCTGAGCGTGTAGTTGATGCAACATGGGGTGAGAATATCTCAATGTCAGACAGAGGCTTTACCATTACTCTTCGAGTAGTTGGTGCAGATTATCCTGGCTTTTTAAGAGATGTCACAACGGTAATTGCCAATGAAAAGATGAATGTACTGGGTGTTCGCTCACATGTAGACAGTTCAAAAGATCTATCATTAGTTGATATAGACCTTTTAGTTGTATCTATTCCTGTTCTTGATAGAGTTATATCAAAACTCAATGATTTGCCTCGTATAACAAGCGCAAAACGTTTATAAATCAAACAGTTATTTTTTAATAAACGAAAGTCATGGCGATTTGATTTGTTCATGACTTTTTTAATATTTGTGGTATAATGCACAGTTTATAGTTAACCAGAAATTTTGGAGTTTTTATGTCTTCATCTCCTAAGATTATTTTTGTTACTGGCGGTGTAGTTTCTTCATTAGGCAAGGGCATTGCTGGTGCATCTTTAGCTGCAGTATTAGAAGCTCGTGGTTTAAAAGTAACCATTATGAAGCTTGATCCGTATATTAACGTTGACCCAGGTACCATGAGTCCAATCCAGCACGGTGAGGTTTTCGTTACTGAGGATGGTGCAGAAACAGATCTTGACTTAGGACACTATGAGCGTTTTATCAACTCTAAGATGTCTAAAAAGAATAACTTCACCACAGGTAGAATCTATTCTGACGTTATCAGAAAGGAAAGACGTGGTGATTACCTTGGCGCAACCATTCAGGTTATTCCTCATATCACAAACGCAATCAAAGAAAGAATTCTTTCAGGTTGCGAGGGTAATGACATTACTTTAGTTGAAATCGGTGGAACCGTTGGTGATATCGAGTCATTACCATTCCTTGAGGCAATCCGTCAGTTAGCTGTGGATATCGGTCGTGAGAATGCATTATTCATGCATTTAACCTTAGTTCCTTATCTTCAGACTTCAGGTGAGGTAAAGACTAAGCCAACACAGCACTCAGTAAAAGAATTATTATCAATTGGTATCCAGCCTGATATCCTTATTTGCCGTTCTGAATCAGGTATTCCTGCTCATGAGCGTCATAAGATCGCTATGTTCTGTAATGTTAAAGAGAACGCAGTAATCAATATGAAGGATGTTGATTCTATCTATAAGATCCCAGCCTTATTAAAGAGCCAGTATCTTGATCAGTTAGTAGTTGACAGATTCCATCTATCAGCTCCAGAGGCTGATCTGTCAGATTGGGAACAGGTTTTATACCAGCAGGCAAATACTACCGGTGAGGTTACCATCGGTATGGTTGGCAAGTATGTTGAGCTTCACGATGCATACAAGTCAATTAACGAGGCATTAAAGCACGGCGGTCTAAAGAACCGCTTACAGGTTAACATCAAGTACATCGATTCTGAAGACGTTGAGGTAAAGGGTGTTGATTTATTAGAAGGCTTAGATGCTATTTTAGTTCCTGGTGGTTTTGGTAAGCGTGGTGTAGAGGGTAAGATTATGGCTGCCCGTTATGCACGTGAAAACAAGATCCCATACCTAGGTATCTGTTTAGGTATGCAGGTAGCACTGATCGAGTATGCTCGTAATGTTGCTGGAATGGAAGGTGCAAATTCAACAGAGTTTGATCCAGAATCTAAGTATCCAGTAGTTGCATTAATTACCGAGTGGAAGGATGAGTCCGGTAACGTTGAGAAGCGCTCAGAGGATTCTGATCTTGGTGGTACCATGCGTCTTGGCGGTCAGCTGTGTCACTTACAGTCTGGCTCAAAGGTTCGTGAACTTTATGGCAGTGATGATATTGTTGAGCGTCACCGTCACCGTTATGAAGTTAATAATAACTTCATCAACAAGATTACCGAAAAGGGTTTGAAGGTTGCTGGTCTTTCAACAGACAATAAACTTGTTGAAATTATCGAGAATCCTGAGCATCCTTGGTTTATCGGTGTTCAGTTCCATCCTGAATTTACTTCTAATCCAAGAAAGGGTCATCCTTTATTTGCTGGCTTTATCAAGGCTGCTAAGGAGTATCAGGATAATCACTAAATTATGACTAGGTTTTTGGTTATTGCTGTCCTTTTAGCCCTGATTTCATATCTGGGCTATGATACTGTTTTTGGAAAAAATGGTTATTTACAGAGTACCAGAACCGAAAAGAATTTAGAGATTGTTCAGGCTCGTAAAAAGAAACTCGAAAAAGAGAATCAGTCTTTAAAAGACGAAATTTCTGAACTGAGCCGAGGTAATCAGGTTACCGAGGCTCTTGCGCGAGAAGATCTTGGCCTTATTAAAAGCAATGAGCAGTTTTTCAGAGTAATTGATAAGGAAACATCTTCTAAGCGTAAGGAGAAATAGTGAATCAAGTCAAAATTGACGTGATCCTTCCTGCTGCAGGTGTTGGTAAGCGCATGCAGCTTAATATTCCAAAACAGTATGCAAAAGTAAATGAGCTTACAGTGCTTGAGCATACTATAAGAGCTCTTAAAAAATCCCCTTTTGTAAATAATATCATTGTAGCCGTATCTGCAGATGACGAGTATTTTGATTCATTAGCTGTTTCAAAAGAAAGTGGAATAATAAAGAGTATTGGTGGAAAGGAAAGATCAGATACTGTCAGATTATCTTTAGATAAAGTTACAACACCTTATGTTATGGTTCATGATGCAGCCAGACCTTTAATAGATCCTTCAGATATAGAAAAACTGTCAAAGTTGTGTGTTGAAGGTAAGGTTGGTGGAATTCTATGTGCAAAGGTTAGTGACACCATAAAACTTGTTAAGGATGGAAAAGTTGTTAATACAGTAGACAGAAGCTGTCTTTACAGAGCGTATACACCACAGCTTTTTAAAACAGATCTTTTAAAGAGTGCTATACAAAAAGCATACAATGATAATATAGCTATTACTGATGATGCCTCAGCTATGGAATATGCTGGTTTTGATGTAGAAGTAATAGAAGGTAGAGCTGATAATTTCAAGCTTACTACCAAAGAAGATCTATTTTTGTTTGAAAAGATTATAAAGGATAAATAATGTTTAGAATCGGTCATGGTTTTGATGTACATCGTTTCGGTGGAGAAGGTCCATGCATTTTAGGTGGCGTAAAGGTTCCATATGAACAGGGGCTTGTAGCTCATTCAGACGGAGATGTTGTTGTTCATGCTATCTGCGATTCTCTTTTAGGTGCACTTGCACTTGGAGATATCGGACATTTTTATCCAGACAATGATGATAAGTATAAAAATATTAACTCAATGATCCTTTTAAAGGATGTTGTAGCAAAGATAAAAGAGCATGGCTATAAAGTAGTTAATTCAGATACTACAATCATGGCGCAGGCTCCAAAAATGGCAAGTTACGAAGCTAAGATGAGAGAGAACGTAGCATCTGTTCTAGAAGTTGAGGTTAGCTCTGTCAGCATAAAAGCCACAACAACAGAAAAGCTTGGTTTTACCGGCAGAAAGGAAGGCATTGCTGTTGAATCTGTAGTATTACTTCAGAAGGTTTAGTTTATATGAAGATTTTCTCTTATCTGTATAATCTTTTTGAAAGACTGAGCTCTACTAAATATGCTACACCTATTATGTGTGCTAATTCTTTTGTAGAATCAATCTTTTGGCCAATACCTGCCGATGTGATGCTTGTTCCTATGTGTATGTATCACAGAAACAGAGCTTTTTATTATGCTTTTTTAACAGTTCTGTTTTCTGTTCTTGGCGCTATTGTAGGATATTATCTTGGATACTATATATACGATCCTTATATATCTGACATGATTTCATTTTTCCACTACGAAAAGCACATGGAAACAGTTCGCTCCTGGCTGACACAAGAGTACGGTGTATTGATGATATTCGTAGGTGCTTTTACTCCAATCCCATACAAGGTAATTGCAATTACCACTGGCCTTGTAGCAGCCGAAAGTATGGCTAATACAGGCGCTGTAGGTTATCTTGGAATAATCCCATTTGTTCTGATTTCCATTGTAGGTCGCTCCTTAAGATTCTTCCTTGAGTCATTTGTGATCTACATTGGAGGAGAGAAAATGGAAAAGACCGTAAAACACTATATTGATGTTATAGGTTGGATCTGTGTCTTATTAATTGCACTTTTAATCGTGTATAAGTTCTTATTTTAATAAAAAAATTCCCATTTTTATTCTAAATTTTGTAACATATTAAAAAAGAAGTTTAATGTGTTACAAAATGGCCAGAAATTTAATACTTTATACTATGTTAGGCGCACTGTTAAATCTGTGTGCCTGTTCAGTTCAAACAAATCAACCTGCAAGAACTGCAAGAATCGAAAATGCCCGTGCTACACATGTTAATGGCAGTATCAAAAACAAAAAGATATATGCCGCAACAAATAGTGTACATAAAAGTGGTGTTATTAAACCTTATATTCCTGATAATACAAGTCCTGTAAGTACCCCTTCAGTTCAGACTGTTGGTGTGGTAGACAGTTCAGATACATATCAGGTAAAACCAGGTGATACTCTATATTCTATTGCTTTTAGGTATGGAAAAGACTACAGACAGCTAGCAGCAGAAAACGATATTGATGCTCCATACAGTATCTGTGTTGGTCAGACTATTTTCTTGAAAGGCCAAAAAGCGAAAAAGGCTACACCATATTCTGAAAAACAGCCTGTAGCTGTTTCTTCATTAGCAAAAAATAAAAAGTCATATGATTTAAAGCAGGATAAGTACTACATCGTAAAGAGTGGT
>NZ_JBGVMC010000211.1:0-26656 GCF_045124615.1 Succinivibrio sp. | reverse complement strand
ATACTGCTCTTTCCAGCACCCATAGGGCCGATTAAAATAATTCTTTCTTTTTTATCAAATGACATCGTTAAATACCTTGAAAATCTGAAAGAATTTTAAACTATTTTTGTATTTTGTCCTATGACTTTGTAGAAAAATACTGCTGTTTTGCAATTTTTATAATGACTATTTGACTGACATAATAATCATATTACAAAGTACACAGAATTATCTTAGATAAGAAAATTGTATTCAAATTTGTATATTCGAAGACAAACAGTTTTCTTCTTAAGATTTATCAATTTCATTTAATCTAAAACTTCAATGTGAAATTCTCTTCATTAATAATCACATAACGTTCGTTATATCAAACATAGAAATAGAAAAATAAGGTAATATTTTGATAAAATGTGTGTCAGTTTTTTCATAAATATATGAGGCCATTTTGTGCTACGTAAAATAATAAATTTCGCTTTCTGGACTGGACTTTTTTCTGTAGGTGCAAGCGGTGTTGCAGGTGCCGCTATTTATTATCAAACTTTAGGTGATCTTCCTGATGTAGCAAAATTAAAGGAAGTTACATTCGAAACACCTATGAAAGTATATTCTGCAGACAACAAACTCATTGGAGAATTTGGCGAAAGCAAACGTATTCCTGTTTCTATTGATAAAATCCCTGAAAAATTAAAACAGGCTTTTATTGCAATTGAAGACAGCCGTTTTTACGAGCACTCAGGTATTGATCCTATCGGTATTGCAAGAGCTGCTATCGTATCTGTAAGTAAAGGCTCAGCAAAACAGGGTGCTTCAACCATTACACAGCAGGTTGCAAGAAACTTCTTTTTAACAAGAGAAAAAACTTTAAAAAGAAAACTAAAGGAAATCTTCATCTCCTTAAGAATCGAACAGGTTCTTACAAAGGACGAAATATTTGAACTTTATCTTAACAAGATCGCATTAGGCCACCGTTCATATGGTGTTGCAGCTGCTGCTCAGACATATTTTGGAAAAAATCTAGATGAACTTACTCTTGGACAGATGGCTACAATTGCAGGTCTTCCAAAAGCACCATCAACATTAAATCCAATTTCCAATCCTAAAAGATCAAAAGAGCGCCGTCATCTTGTACTAGATAGAATGTACACTTTAGGATTCATCACAAAAGATGAATTTGAAAAGGCTGACAATGAACCTTATAAAGCTGAATTCCATTCAAGTAAGCTTGAAGGTTATGCTCCATATGTTGCTGAAAAAGCTCGTCTTGTTGCTCTTGAGAAGTTTGGTGATTCTGCCTATACAGACGGTATCGAGATTTATACCACTGTAAATACAAAAGATATGCAGGCAGCTCACGATGCTGTATTCAAGGCTGTTACAGAATACGACACAAGACATGGCTACAGAGGTGCTTTGGAGAATATTGATCTTAATAAACTCAAAGCCAAAAATGAGTTTGCGCTTGAAAACTATCTTTACTACAAGGATATCTACCACTATATCAAACCAGCCCTTGTAACAAATGTTAATGATAAAGAACAGAATCTTTCAGCAATAGGCAGAAAAAATGAGGAAGTTATCATTAAATTTGAAAATCTCAAGTGGGCTGCACCATTCATCTCAGATAAGCGTCAAGGTCCTTTACCTAAGCATGTTTCAGATGTTGCAACTGAAGGTGATCTGATTTATTACTACACTAATGAAACAGGTGAAAAAGTTCTGACTCAGGTACCTCAGGTAGAAGCTTTACTTATAGCCATAAATCAGTATGATGGCGCAATCAAGGCTATGGTTGGCGGCTATGATTTTGCAAAAAGCAAACTTGACAGAACAAGTCAGTCTACAAGACAGACTGGTTCTAACTTCAAACCATTCTTATACTCTGCAGCTGTTGCTAAAGGTATAAACATCAATACTGTTTTCCAGGATGAGCCTATCAAGACATGGGATCCTGGTTCAAGAACATGGTGGTCTCCTAAGAACACTCCTAACAGATATGATGGAAACATGACCTTAAGAGAGGCTCTTGCCAGATCAAAGAACGTGGTTTCCATAAGACTGATAAGACGTATTGGTGTTCACAATACAGTTGAGCATGTTCAGAAATTTGGATTTAATGTTCCAAAGTCTCAGCAGGTTGAATCAATGGCTTTAGGCTCTGTTGAGGTAACACCTCTTCAGCTTGCAACAGGCTATGCTGTTTTCTCAAACGGCGGCTACAAGGTTGAACCATACCTGATAACAAAGATCGTTAAAAATGGTGAAGTTGTATATACACATACACCAAAGCATGCTGATCCTCTTGCACCGGATCGTATTAAAAACTCAATTTCCCTTGAGTACAACAACGTGGAAGCAGTTGCAGATCCTAATTCTTATGAACAGGTACTGTCACACAAAAATGCATATATTGTAGCTGATATGATGAGCTCAGTAATATACGGCGGTGAAGGTATCTCAGGTCCTTATTACGGAACTGGTGGCCGTGCATACAGAACAACAGGCAGAACCGATCTGCATGGTAAAACAGGAACAACTAATAATGTTCATGATGCATGGTTCTCAGGTTATAACGGGCATATTACAGCTACTGCCTGGATGGGTTTTGATACTGACAGAGATCTTGGTTATTCAAGATTCACAGGTCCTGAAGGCGGTGCATATTCTGCTCTGCCTATCTTTGCTGAGTTTATAAGACTATCTCAAAAAGATCTTGAAATGGCACCGCTTCCAGTACCAGAAGGTCTTGGTAAGTGTACAGTTGCAGGTATCACAGACTGGTGCACAAAAGGTTCAGGCTCTTTAAATGATGATGACAGTCAGAGCGATACTCAAGAGCAGAATGAAAATGAACAGGAACAGTCAGAACAGGCAAAACCTGAAGATAAGATCGATACATCAAACATTACTGACGATAATATTTTCTAAAAGGTATAAATAATTGGACGATAAACTAATTCTTTCTGTACAGGATTTAGCAGAAAAACTAAATGTCAGTGCCAGTACTGTCAGAAACTGGCTTAAGCTGAAAAAAATCGATCCAACTGTTTATATTGATAATGAGCCTTTTTTCGATCAGGTTTCACTTAAGGATATTAGAAAAAAACTGCTCAGTGCTGATAATGTAGCCTTAAAGAAGAGAAGAAATAAAACTCTTATTAAGGGTAACAAACTGTACTCATCATATGTAACAGAAAACTGCATTAATCTTGATACTGTAAAACAGATTGTCGAACAGATCGAAATAAGACATATCGATCTGAGCGATGATCTGATATTAGCTCTAATCACCGACTGTGCTATTAAGCTTATCCTGTCAAAGCAGAATAAACTAACTAAAAAGGACAGTATTTTCAAATATGCAAAAGGAGCCTATAAAAAAGACAGATTTATGTTCCTTGTAGATGATCTGCTTTTGCTAAATCCTTTTGTTTTAAACTGTATTGATCTTTATCCATTCTTGTTTGAATATTCTTATGAATACGAACAAAAAGAGGATATCCTAGGTTTACTTCAGATTTCTCTCTCATCTTTAGGCACAAGAAAAGCAAAAGGCGTTTACTACACTCCTACAAGAATCGTATCTGTAATGTGCGAAAAACTCTTTGCAAATTATGAAGATGGAAAGACTATTATCGACCCTTGTGCAGGTACTGGTAATTTTATTTTGCAGCTTGATGATTCAATAAGCTATGAGAATGTTTATGGTAACGAGATTGATCCTCTTACAGCTGCCATTGCCAGAATCAACTATGCTTTAAAATATGGTATAAGCGACAGAGAAATCCTAAAAGAGCATATAACGAATTATGATTTTCTTTTTGAAAAAACAGATAAGAAATTTGATTACATCATTTCTAATCCTCCTTGGGGATATCTGTTTAATGAAAATCAAAAGCAAGTACTAAAAAATGTATTTTT
This sequence comes from Succinivibrio sp., assembly GCF_045124615.1. NCBI lineage: Bacteria > Pseudomonadati > Pseudomonadota > Gammaproteobacteria > Aeromonadales > Succinivibrionaceae > Succinivibrio > Succinivibrio sp. The sequence goes on along the minus strand of NZ_JBGVMC010000211.1, from coordinate 22,759 downwards.
GTCTGCCAAGACAAAGAATATTGAGTCATATGATGTCTTTCTTGAAAAGGCTATTTCAAGCCTCAAGGATGGGGGATCTTTAAGCTTTGTTCTTGCTGAGGCAATTTTAAACGTTGCAACTCATAAAGCAATCCGTCAGATAATCATAGACTCAGGAACAATTGAATATCTTGAATATCTTGCAAATGCTTTTGATAACGTTCAGTGTCCGGCTGTTGTTATGCAGATTAGAAAAACCAACAAAAAGCTTGATACTTCAGGAATGGTTGTCCGTCTGTCTCAAAAAGAAGAGCCGTTTGTTATTAAGACAAGTCGACTTGTAAACTCTGATTTCTTTTCTTTTAACATAACAGATGAAGAATATGAGCTTATTGAAAAACTAGAAAAAGCAGACAACCGATATCTAAAAGACAATGCAGATTTTGCTTTAGGAATCGTTACAGGAAATAATGATAAATATATTTCCTATTACAAGTTTGATGATAATGAAATGGTCTTAAGAGGCTCTGATGTTTTCAAATACTCAGTAGCTAAAACACAAAACTTCATTACCTTTAAACCAGAGCAATTCCAGCAGGTTGCAAAAACAGAGTTTTACAGAGCTAAAGAAAAGCTTCTGTACAGATTTATCTGCTCACAGCTTGTATTTGCCTATGACAACAAGCAAACCCTTTCATTAAACAGCTGTAATATTCTTATACCTAAGATCCCTGATCTTAGTATCAAGTACATAATGGCTATTCTTAATTCATCAATAATGCAGTTTTACTATCAGCTGAAGTTTAACTCTGTAAAGGTATTAAGAAACCACTTAGAGCAGCTGCCTATTGTTTATTGTGACGATAAGACTCAAAAGACAATTGAAGATCTGACAGATAAGATAATTTCGTCAGATTCAAATGATGAAAAACAAAGAACTTATGAAAAGATTGATGAAATTGTTGCTTCTTTATATGGCCTATCAGACAAAGAATTTGAACTTGTTAAGAATAAGGCAATATCTACAGTTCTTTTATAAATGATCATTATCAGCAGTTAAACTAAACTGCTGATATCTTAAGTCTTAATGAAGAGTATTCTGAATTTTTACACTCTCTTGTCACAAACAAATCACCTAATCCTAAAATCATATCTTTATTGTTAACAGATCTAATCAAAGGATAAATGTCTCTGTTCCAAACAGGAATACCAAACTCACCAAAAAGCTTTCCTATATCTCTTGAATGAGCTCTTTTCTCTGGATGAACAATGATAGATTTTGAGTAATTAAAATCAAGAACAACACTAGCAGATGATGGTTTATCATTACTCATATCAAAGTAAAGTTCATATGTATAGTCACCAAGTGTTATCTTTTCACCAAGTGCTAGAACATATTCACCCTTTTGTGGCTTTTGAGTGTTTTTAACTACATAAATCTTTTTCTTATATCTTTTTAAGAACAGATCATCCTCAAGTTTAACTAAAGCTAACTGATCGTTAGATATTTTGCAAAGATTTATAGCTTCAAGAACTGTATTAAGCTCTGGTGGCATTAAAGTATATTCACTGATGAAAAGACGCATAACATGAGTTATTAAAGCTTCATCATCAAGATTTAATGTTGAAAAATCAAGTGATGCGCTCTTTGCATCATATAGTGGCTTGAATATACTTGTTGCATATCTTGCAGCAAGATCATGCTCATATGCACACAGTTTCTGTGAACGCAAAATTGCATTATCAATTTTAGAAAAACGCTCTCTTAGTAAAGGTAACACCTTAAGACGCATAAAGTTTCTTTCAAACTTCATATATGTATTTGAAATATCAAATACATAGTCAAAACCAAGAGCATTGATAATTTCAATGATCTTATCCTTTGTTAAATCAAGCAGCGGTCTTACAATTGTTCCTCTTGAATCATTTATGCAGTAGCGCATTCCTGATAAACCATAAGGACCAGAGCCTCTTTTTAAAGCTAAAAGAAAGTTCTCTACCTGATCATCTGACTGGTGGCCAAGCATAAGGATGCCATCTTTTGATTCTTTTAATAAGGCAGAGTATCTTTCCTTTCTTGAACTGTCCTCTGGAGAAACACCATTTCCATAAACAATATGAAGTTTTGGTGTAGAAATCTCTATATCAAGTTTTTCACAAAGCAAAGTACAATGTTTAAACCAGATAGGATCATCTGCATCTAAACCATGAACACAGTGAACTGCTTTAACAGAGAATTCCTTGTTGAGATTTCTGATATGGTGAGCTAATAAAAGAACTAAGGTGGAGTCTGCTCCACCTGAGAGGCCAACAACTAATTTTGTTGGACTGAAAGTATTTAAGAATTTAAAGGCCATCTCATCAAGAATGGCCTTTGCATTAGAGATTAACAATATCCGTACTTCATTAAACGAGTGAATCTCTGCTCAATAAGTCTATCTGATGACAGAGTTGATAACTCAGCGATATCATCAAGTAGTCTCTTCTTTAAGTTCTCAGCCATCTCATCATAATTTCTGTGTGCACCACCTAATGGCTCGGTTACAACATTATCGATTAGACCAAGATCTTTAATTCTGTTAGCAGTAATATTCATAGCTTCAGCAGCTAAAGGAGCCTTTTCAGCAGACTTCCAAAGAATTGAAGCACAGCCTTCTGGTGAAATTACTGAATATGTTGAGTACTCAAGCATATTAACTCTATCACCAACGCCGATAGCTAATGCACCACCAGAACCACCTTCGCCGATAACTGTACAGATTACAGGTACCTTTAAATCAGACATCAGTTTTAAGCTCTCAGCAATAGCACCTGCCTGAGAACGCTCTTCAGCGCCAACACCAGGATATGCACCTGGAGTATCAATAAAGGTAATTACTGGAATATTGAATCTTTCAGCAAGTTTCATCAGACGCATTGCCTTTCTGTAGCCTTCAGGACGTGGCATACCGAAATTACGCATTGTACGGGCTTTAATATCTCTACCCTTCTGATGACCGATTACCATAACAGGACGACCATCTAAACGAGCTAAACCACCGATAATAGCCTTATCATCAGCAAAAGCTCTGTCACCTGCTAACTCATGGAAATCAGTGAAAATACGGCTTACATAGTCTAATGTGTAAGGACGCATTGGATGACGTGACAGCTGTGAAATCTGCCAGTCAGTTAAAGATGAAAAGATCTTCTTTGTTAATTCAAGATTCTTTTTCTCAAGCTGATTTAATTCTGCTGTCAGATCAACACTTGAATTTGAATCTGCACTCAGACGCTTTAACTCTTCAATATGAGCTAATAAGCCTGCAATTGGTTGTTCAAAATCTAAATAATTAATGTTCATCATGTCGATTCAGCCTCATTGATCTGATATAAGTGGTGTGAATTTTACTACATTTTGACTACTGAAAAAAGTGCTTTATACAATTTGTCAGATATCACACCATCATCGTATTGCTACAACGTATAAGTTTATAAAACATTAAGATCAGAAGAACTCATCAGTATCTTCTTGATAGGACCATAACTTTTTCTGTAAAAGTCTAGAATTGGAAGTGTTTTTAGTAATTCTAAGTGTCTAGCTGTTGGATACCCTTTATGCTTTGCAAATTCATATTCTGGGTATTTTCTGTCAAGTTCATACATCTGTCTGTCGCGCTCTACCTTAGCAAGAATAGAAGCAGCTGCGATCTCTGCTACTCTTGCATCCCCCTTTACAACAGCTTCCATTTTAATTGGAAGATCTTTTGGTGTCTTGTTTCCATCAACAAGCATAAGATGACAGTTATGATTCATATTTAAATATGCCCTTTTCATTGCTTCTAAGGAGGCATTTAAAATATTTAGCGAATCAATTTCTTGAGGAGTACAGATTCCGATGCCATAAGCTAGAGCTTTTTCCTTTATAACAGGCTCTAACAAGTCACGTTTCTTTTCAGACAGTTTTTTAGAATCATTCAATCCATCAATTGGATTATTTCTATCGAGAATAACGCAGGCAGCAACAACATTACCCATAAGAGGACCTCTACCAGCCTCATCAACACCACAAATGCAGTACTGATTAGGATCTATAGGATATACAAAAGGAGGTAACTCTTTTTTCATGGTTATTTTTTATCAGTTTGTTGTTTTGCAACTTCCTGATTTGCCTGAAGCTGTTTTTCTAAAAGCTCTTTTTCAGCCTGTTTTTTAGCATGATTTGAAATGACCTTGAATACTGCATCACAGGCAAGTTCATCTGAATTGCAACGCATGCACTGATGAATATCAGTAAACTGTTTTTTCATCAGAAGATTATCTGAGTTCAGAAGATTTACCATCTCATCTGACAGATTCTTAGAAGTACAGTTTTCCTGAATAAATTCTTTAACAACTCTGTTTTTAGCAATCAGATTAGGTAGAGAATATGTATCAATCTTCAGTAATCTTCTAGCTATCAGAGCTGATATAGCACTAACCTTGTATGCAACAGCAAATGGAGTTTTTAAAAGCATAGTCTCAAGTGCAATTGTTCCGCAGGTTAATAAAGCAGCATCTGCAGATGCAATAACATCCTGAGTATTTCCGACAAAAACTGTTAAGGAAAGATCAGGTGCAACCTCAAGCCATAAATCTTTTACAAGCTCTGCTGTTTTGTATGAAGGCACAGTACATATAAATACTGTATTTGGTAATTTTTTCTTAACCAATCTAACAGTATGTGCATAGATTGGTAGCATTTTTGTAATGATACCTTTTCTTGAACCAGGAAGAATAGCCATAACCTTGTCTTTAACAGGTTCAACTGAGCTTTTTTCAAGACTGATTCTCTCTCTAGCATTCTGCTGAGATACCTGAAGAGGGATCATATTAGCCAGAGTATGACCAACATAGGTACAGCTCATCTGATGTTTAGCATAAAACTCTGGTTCAAATGGAAGCAGAGCTAAAATCTCATCACATGCAGCTTTTATCTTGGTGATTCTGCCTTCTCTCCATGCCCAAACGGATGGGCTTACGTAGTGAACAGTAGGTATTCCCTCATTCTTAACCTTCTGTTCTACGTAAAGATTGAAGTCTGGAAGATCAATGCCAATATATACGCAAGGTTTTGCATCTAGGATGTTCTTTACAAGACGAGTTCTGATTTTAAGTATCTTTGGTAGCTTTAATAGAACTTCAGTAATTCCCATTACTGCAAGATCATCTATATTAGCACAAGAATGTAACCCCTGATGAATCATCTTAGGTCCACCTATGCCAATAAACTCAGCTAATGGATCTCGTCTTTTGATAGCCATCATAAGGCCTGCACCTAAAGTGTCTCCTGATGGCTCACCTGCAACTAATGCGTATAAATGAGGATTGGCAGATAATGGCATTAACGAACAATACCTCTTCCATTTGCCTTTAAGAAATCTACTAAAGGCTGAACTTCACTATGCTCTAAAGCTAGTTTTTCAATTTCAACAATAGCTTCTTCTATGGTTAAATGCTTCTTGTATAAGAATACATAAGCATTGAAGATTGCACTGATTGCCTCTTTAGAAAAACCTCTTCTCTGGAGCCCCACCTTATTGATGCCGAAAGGTTTTGCATAGTGGCCTGCTGCCATAACATATGGAGGAACATCCATATTAAGAGCAGCCATACCGCCTACCATTGCATGGCATCCTACTCTACCAAACTGATGAATTGCAGCTAAGCCACCAAATACAACGTAATCGTCAATGGTAACATGACCTGCTAAAGTTGCATTATTTGAAAAAATACAGTGATTTCCAATAATACAGTCATGAGCTACATGAGTATTAACCATGAATAGGTTGTTTGAACCTACGGTTGTTGTACCATTTCCCTGTACTGTTCCACGATGCATTGTACAATGCTCACGAATAACATTGTTATCACCGATAGTTAATGTTGTTGGCTCGCCAGCGTACTTTAAATCCTGGCAACCTTCACCTATAGAGCAGAACTGATAAAAATGGTTGTTCTTACCGATTGTGGTAGGACCTCTAACTATACAAAATGGCTCAAATATACAATCATCACCAATTGTTACCTTTCCTTCAATGATTACATTTTCACGGATAGTAACATTCTTGCCGAGCACAACATCTGGACCAATGATTGCACTAGGACTGATATTTCCTGTTGCTTGAGTCAATTTATCCACCTTGATTTATTAGTGCTTTGCGCACATTAAGTCAGCCTGACAAACAACTTTGCCGTCTACACTTGCAACACCTCTGAAAGAAGCGATGCCACGCTTTTCCTTAAAGTATTCAACGTCTAAAACTAACTGATCGCCAGGAACTACAGGACGCTTGAAACGGGCATTATCAATAGCAGCAAAATAATATAACTCGCCAGGATTTGGTTTACCAACCATAGTAAATGCAAGAATACCTGTTGCCTGAGCCATTGCCTCTAGGATAAGAACACCAGGAAGAATTGGTTTACCTGGGAAGTGACCCTGGAAGAATGGTTCGTTGAAAGTAACATTCTTGATTGCACGTAATGTTTTGTGCTCCTCGGTAATTGAATAATCAAGAACACGATCAATCATTAAAAATGGATATCTGTGTGGCAACAGATCCATAATTTTTTCAACGTCTAATGTATGGGTGGTATCTACGGTATCAGTCATCGTTCACCTCTTAGTTGTTAATATTTTCTGAAAGCTTTTGAACCTGCTTTTCAAGTTCTGAAATCTTATGATACATCTCATTGATGTGCAATGTTCTTGCAGCGGTAATACGCCATTCCTTGTTAGTCTGTGCAGGAATACCTGATGAATAAACACCAGGTTTTTCAATAGATCTCATAACCATACACATTCCGCTAACAGTTACACCATCACAAATTGAGATATGTCCGTTGAATACGGATGTTCCGCCAATAATACAGTATTTACCAATTGTAACAGAGCCGGCGAAGGTTGTACCACCTGCAACAGCTGTACCATAACCAATATGAACATTATGTGCAATCTGACATAAATTGTCGATTATCACATTATCTTCAATTACTGTATCGTCGATTGCACCTCTATCAATACAAGTACATGCGCCGATTTCAACTCTGTTTCCAATTACAACACGTCCAGTCTGAGGGATTTTAATCCACTCACCGCGCTCATTAGCATAACCAAAGCCGTCACCGCCAATTACGGTTCCAGACTGAATTAAACATTTTTCGCCAATAACGCAATCGTGATAAACACTAACGTTTGGATATAACCTTGTACCTGCGCCTATCTTAGCATTAGGTCCAACAACAACATTTGCACCTAACTGAACATTGTCACCAATTACAGAGCCTTTCTGAACATAGACATTAGGACCTAATGATACATTCTTTCCAATAACTGCACCTTCTTCAACAACTGCTGATGGATGAACATCTACAGCTATCTGAGGTGTTGTATCAAGTAACTGAGCTACTCTTGCAAATCCAACATATGGATCTTGCATTACTAATGCCTGAGTCTTTACATGCTCGACATCAGATTCCTTAACTATAACTGCTCCTGCCTCTGATAGAGATAAAACCTCACGGTACTTAGGATCAGTCAAGAAGCTTATCTGATTTGACTTAGCTGTCTTGAGGTTTGCAACTGATACAATTTCAATTGCACCGTCACCTACAAGCTTTGCGCCTAGTTTTTCAGCAATATCCTTTAATAGCATATTATCCTCGGCTATTGATTATTTCTTGTTAACTTCCTTTGAGCTCTTTAATTTTGAAGCACGTGCAATAACGTCCTCAGAAATATCAACTGCAGGAGTTGCAAAAACAACAGTCTCACCACGTACAACTAAATCAATACCACGCTCTTTTGCGATTCTATCGATAGCTGTCTGAACTAATCTGCCTAACTTAACTTCGATCTCACGCTCTTTTTTCTGTGAATCTTCCTGTAAAGCCTGTGATTTTAAATCAAAATCAGCTTTCATCTGAGCAAGCTTTCTATTAATCTCTGTTATACGCTCACCCTTTGCAGTCTGTAACTCTTTCTCAAGTTTCTGGCCTTGTTCCTGGATCTTTCTTAATTCTTCTGAACGTGGACCAAATTCTTTCTGAAGTGCAATAGTTGCCTCTTTTGCCTGAGGTAACTCTGACATGATTAAACGAATATTTACAACTGCAACACTAATCTTTGAAGCTGAAGGTTGAGCCTTGACTGCTTCTGATTTTGCTTCTTCGCAGAATGCTGCATTTGAAAGAACTGCTAATGATAATGCTGATGCTAATGCTAATTTTTTAAACATTTATATACTCCTTAATTAAAAACTGCCACCAATATTGAAGCTAAACTGCTGTGTATCATCGCCATCGTACTTCTTAATTGCCTTTGCAACAGTGAATGAAAGAGGACCCATTGGGGACATCCATATCACTGAAACACCAACTGATGTTCTGTATTTGCCAGGATCTGAGTAATCCTTTGTATAACAATCAGATCTTGTATCCCATAGAGCACCAGCATCAAAGAATACAGCTGTTCTAACGCTGCTCTTATAAGCTTCAGGAAGAAGTGGAGTTGGGACAATCACTTCAGCAGTAGTTGCCCAGAAAGCGTTACCACCTACTGAATCGCCAGACTCATAGTAGCCGCTACCGTCCGGTATAATATAAAGAGCCTTAGGACCGACAGAACTCTTCTTAAAACCTCTTAACCACTCTGAACCACCTAATGAGAAGTTATCAAAGAATGGCAGACATTCCTTTTCTCCATTCTTCTCACGATAACCGTTACCATAACCTACGCGACCTCTGAATGAAAGCACGTACTGATGGTATGTGTCGATTGGATAGAAATGATAGGTTTCAGCAGTTGCCTTATAATAATGCATATCTGAATTTGGTGTTGTTGCCATCAAAGACAGAGTCTGCTTGTTACCATCTGTTGGGAAAATACCTCTGTTAAATGTATTGTGAGTTAAATCTATACTTGCCTTATAGTTGGTAAAACTTGCAGATCTGTCTGAAACCTTACCGTACATTGAGAAGAATCGATCTGACTGCTCAAATCTTGTTCCCCTGTTCTGAATCTTTGTCTTCTCAACACCAAGATTGTAATTAAGATACCATGTTTCAGCTAAAGGATAACCAAGACTCATATAAGCTGCTACAGTCTTGTTCTTGTAGTTTACAGCATCTGTGTCATCTTCACCGTTATACTTATCAAGGAACACTCGACCACCTAAACTTACATTGTCAACTGTAAAGTAAGGATCGGTATAACCTATCTCAACATGCTTTGTATAGTCATTTTCATATGCGCTGATATGACCGTGATTACCTGTACCGAACAGATTATTCTGAGAAATATTAGCCTGAATTGTCAGACCTGAATCTGTACCAATACCTACACCACCTGCAATAGTTCCTGTAGGCTTTTCCTTTACGACGGTTGTCATGTTTACAGTATCATCACCTGCACCTACATTTTCAGTATTTACTGCAACAGTCTCAAAGTAACCAAGTCTGTTTAATCTTGCTTCAGACAGCTCTACAGCTTCGGTTGATAACCATGAGCCATCCATCTGCCTTAACTCACGTCTGATTACAGTATCATCTGTTACATCGTTTCCTGAAATCATTACCTGAGAAACATGAACTCTCTTACCTGGGATAACATTAAACTGCAATGATACAGTCTTTTCTTTTTCGTTATATACAGGATAGGCTTTTACTTGTGAATTTGCATAGCCATACTTACCTAATACAGAAGATAGTCTCTTCTCATTAGCAGTAATTCTTCTTTGGTTATAAATCTCGCCTTCTTCAATGCTGATTGCATCTTTAAGCTCGTTTGCATACTTTAAGGTATCACCTCTTACATCTGTTGAGCTGATTTTGTACTGATCACCCTCTTCAATGTTGATTGTCAGGTAGATACCCTTTCTGTCAGGAGTCAGTTCAACAGCTGTTGATACAACCTTGAAGTTAACATAGCCTCTATCCATATAGAATGAGCGTAAAGCCTCAAGATCTGCTCTTAATTTCTGACCATTGAAGCGCTGATTTGATAGGAAGTTCCACCATGGCACATCATCACGCAATTCCATCTGAGCTAATAAAACTTCTTCATCGAATTTTGTATTACCAACAATATTGATCTGTTGAATTTCAGCTGCCTTACCTTCGGTAATTTCAATCTTAATATCAGCTCTGTTTCTTGGCAGCTTTGTAATAACGGTTTTCACTCTGGCCTGATACATACCAGATGAATGGTAGAAATCTTCAAGTGACTTTTGGATCTGATTTAGTGACTGGGTATTTAAAGCCTCACCAGATCTTACACCCTGCTGATTGATAATCTTTTCAAGATCTTCTTTCTTGATATTGCTGTTACCGGAAAAATCAATCGCTCCGATTGTTGGTCTTTCCTTAACATTAACAATAAAGGTATTTCCGCTTCTTGAAAGCTTTACCTCATCAAAATCACCTGTTGCATATAACTGCTGCATTGCAAGTGCAATGTTTTCCTTTGTCATAAGGTCGCCCTGACCGAATGGTAGTGCTAGCAGTACTGCACCTTTAGATACACGGTTGATACCCTGTACCTGAATCTCCTTGATTACATCGTCGTTTGTTGCTGCACTCAATCCTGCAGGCATGACAACTGCCATGACAGCTAGTGATAGAGTTGCTAGTTTTAGGTAATTTTTACGTCCCATTTTTATGCCTAAAATTATAATTATTAAAAACCTTTTATATCATTGAATAATGCAAAAACTGTCAGTAATAACAGTAATAGCGCACCAATCGAAGTCAGCATCATCTGAATTCTTGGTCCAGGCTCTTTTTTGAATATTGCCTCATATGCAAGAAATACAAGATGACCACCGTCTAAAACAGGAACCGGTAATAAGTTCAGAATACCCAAGTTTACACTAATAGCACCAAGAAAACTAAAAAACATGATAAGACCAAAGCTTGCACTTTCCTGAGCACCTTTTGCAATTGCTATAGGTCCTGATACATTGTCTGCAGATATGCTTCCTGTTATAAGTTTTCCTGCTGATACGATTATTACCCTGGCCATTGATACAGAATCACCAATAGCCTTTACGAATCCGTCAACTAGACCATAATATACTTTCTTTGTTAAACCTTCAATTTTTTCAACTTTTGCAGATATTCCGACAAATGGTCTGTATTTATCAGTACCCCTTATCTGCTTTTTCTCTGGAATCAAGCTGGTCTGATAGATTTTTGTATCTCTTTGAACAACAAGAGTCATCTCATCGAAAGAAGAATTTGCAATAGCATCACTGACTCTGTACCAATTATCAGTACTGATGCCATTTACACTTAAAATTATGTCTCCGCTTTTAATAGATGCTCTGTAAGCTGGTGATCCATCAATAACCTTATCAACAACATTCAGAGCTTTTCCAAAGCAAGGACGAAGACCATTCTTCTCAAGAGGAGACTCATTTCTCATGAGAACAGAATCTTCAAGTGACATAGATAAGGTTCTCTTTTCACCTTTACCTAGATCAGAACGAACAACAACATCAAACTTTCCAGATGATCCGATGTTCTCGACAAAAGAGATCATTACATCTGACCATGATTCTGTATTATTACCGTTTACAGATTCAATTTTATCAAAAGGTTTAAAACCTGAAATATCTGCTTTAGAGCCTGGAACTACATCACCAACAATTGGTAGAGAATAGGTAATACCACTCATGTTTACAATAGTAAACAGAATGACAGAAAGAACTATATTAAAGAATGGTCCTGCTGCAACGATAATCGCTCTTTTTGCAACGCTCTGTGCTTTAAAAGCAGTTTTGCTTAGTGAAGCTTTCTCATCACTTGGGGCATCCTCCCCCTCCATCTTGACATATCCGCCAAGAGGAATTGCACTTATGGCATATTCACAACCGTCTTTGCCTGTTTTTTTCACAAGAATAGGACCAAAACCGATTGAGAACCTTAATACCCTCACGCCACAGGCTCTAGCTGCAAGGAAATGTCCTAGTTCATGAATGGAAACTAGAATTCCTAAGGCTAGAAGGAAATAGAAAATACCACCAAAAACGTTAACCATTAAGCTTTCCTATATAGTCAGCAGCACTCTTTCTTGCAGTTTCATCAATTGATAATACCTCATCAATGCTGCTTGGCTCTTTGCATGTATTAGAACAAAGAACTGATTCGACAACACGATAAATATCAGTAAATTTAATTTTTGACTCAAGAAAACTTGCTACAGCAACTTCATTTGCAGCATTTAATGCTGTTGTTGCACTCTGACCTGACTTACTTGCCTGCATTGCAAGCTTAAGGCATGGATAACGGGAAAAATCCGGCTCCATAAAAGTCAGAGAAGATAGCTTTGTAAAATCTAGTCTTTTCACTCCACTTGAAATTCTCTCAGGGAAACCTAAAGCAACTGCAATAGGAGTTCTCATATCAGGATTTCCAAGCTGAGCCATTACTGCACCATCCTCATATGAAACCATTGAATGAATAACGCTCTGTGGATGAATTACAACCTGTATATCACTATCATCTGCATTAAACAAATATCTAGCCTCAATAAATTCAAGACCTTTATTCATCATTGTTGCAGAATCAACAGAAATTTTTGGCCCCATAGACCAAACAGGATGAGCTACAGCAGTTTTTGCATCTACAAGTTCTAGATCCTTAATTGGAGTATCTCTAAAAGGACCACCTGAACCTGTTAATAAGATCTTATCTACATGTGCATTTTTCAAATCGCAAAAGCCAAGATTTTCCTGAACTTCGAAAGGAAGGCTTTGGAAAATAGCAGAATGTTCGCTGTCAACAGGAAGAACCCTTGCACCATATTTTTTTGCTGTCTCAAAGAAGATAGTACCAGACATGACAAGAGCTTCTTTGTTTGCAAGAGCAATAATGCAGCCTGTTTTTGCAGCAGCTATAAGAGGTCTTAAACCTGCAGCGCCAACAATAGCGCCAACGACAATATCAGCACTACCGTCACCTGCAAGAGTCTGAACACCATCATCACCAAAAAGGACTTCACATGGAAGTTGTAATTCCTTAACCCTCTTTAGTAGTTCTATTGCAGCCTTTTGAGAGCTCATTGCAACAACTTTAGGTTTGAACTCTCTTATACTATCAATCATTGCATCAATAGAAGTTGATGCTGCAAGACCATACACACTGAATAAATCAGGATGTCTTCTGATTACATCAAGAGTTGACTTACCTATAGAGCCTGTTGCACCAAGAACTGTTACGTATCTCATTAGAACAGAACTCCAGAGAATATATAAAGACTTGTTAAAAATACAGGTATAGCAGCTAACTGAGAATCAATTCTGTCAAGCATTCCACCATGTCCTGGGAAAATGGTTCCAGAATCTTTGATGTTTGCAAGACGCTTTAACATGCTCTCAACAAGATCGCCTACAACAGAGAAAACAATAGTCAGGACGCTTGCTGCATATAAAGCACCTTCATTTATAGCATACTGACCAAACCAGCCTAATTCTATAAAGATATAAAGACCGATGAGTGCTGTAACAATACCACCTATTAGGCCTTCAAGAGTCTTTTTTGGACTTACGTTTGGTAGCATTTTATGCTTACCAAAGAATCTTCCTGCAAAGTAGGCACCAGAATCAGCACACCATACTAAAGCCATAACGCTTAAAACTAAAAAACCACCAGCTTTTGGATCTGAACCATACTCACTGGCTCTTAATATCAATAGACCAATAACAAATGGAACCATCATCAAAAGTGCAATGATGGTATTAAAAACAATGCTCTTATGCCATGTTGTATTGCTAGGATACTTTAAAAGCAGTGGGATTGAACCTACCCAAACGATAAGGCCAGCTGCTACAGCATACTGTGCAAGTGGTGGAACACCAATACCGATGAATGTACCTGGTTCAACTAAAGCAAAGATAAGACTTAATACTATAACAGCTACTGCTAAGAATGGGATTCTGCTCTTATATCCTAATAAAGGTCCCATTTCATATGCACCAACAGCATAAATAAACAGAGCACCGATAGCAAAGATTTCAAAATTTGCTAAAAAAAGCCATGCTAAAGTGGCGCCAATTAATACAACTGCGGTTATTATTCTAGTTAGCATTATTTGTATCCTTAAGTTTTACCTGTTCGGAAGTCTGACCAAATCTTCTTTCTCGAGTATTATAGAATTCAACAGCTTTTATAAGCTCATTTTCATCAAAATCAGGCCATAATACATCTGTAAAATACAATTCTGCATATGCTGCCTGCCAAAGAAGAAAATTACTGATGCGTTTTTCACCGCCTGTTCTGATCATTAAATCGACATTCTGAACTGTACTCAGTCTTTGACTGAATAAATCCTCATTAAGTTCATTTATATTAATTTTGGATTGAGCAATATCTGATGCAAGAGATTTTGCAGCCTGCAAAATATCCCATCTGCCACCATAATTAGCGGCGATATTCAATGTCATGACATTACAGTCTTTTGTGAGCTCTTCAAGTTTTCGAATCTGGTTTTGAAGAATTGATGGAAAACGAGAAAGATCGCCTAGGATCTTTGTTTTGATTCCGTTTTCTAGCAAGGATTTGCTTTCTTTTTTAATTGCTTCAACAAACAAAGCCATTAAAGCATTAACCTCAATAGCAGGCCTTTTCCAGTTTTCACTTGAAAAAGCAAATAAGGTTAATTCTTTAACGCCTAATGCAACAGATTGTTTTATGACTCTTCTAACTGACTTTGCGCCTTCTTTGTGTCCAAAGACTCGCTGTTTACCACGTAATTGAGCCCATCTGCCATTACCGTCCATGATAACAGCTAAATGACGAGGAGCCTTCAAGCTCCCCGGTGAATTAGATGACATCTGCATAAAGTTAATTAAATTTCCATTAACTCTTTTTGTTTTGCAGCTAATAAATCATCTGCCTTTTTAATTGAAGAATCAGTAGCCTTCTGAATCTTTTCTTCTGCAGAACGCTGTTCATCCTCAGAAATTTCCTTATTCTTCTGAAGATCTTTGATTTCAGCATTTGCATCACGGCGAACATTACGGATTTCAACCTTGGTCTGCTCTACTTCGCCCTTAACGATCTTAACAAGATCCTTTCTGCGCTCTTCTGTTAATGGAGGAAGAGGTACACGAATTTCTGTACCAGCAACAACTGGGTTTAAACCTAAATCTGACTGCTGAATAGCCTTCTCTACGGCCTTAATTGCATTTCTGTCGAAAACAGTAATCTTTAAGGTACGAGCATCTTCAACGTTGATCTGTGCAACCTGACGAAGAGGTGACATGCTGCCATAGTAATCAACCATAATGCCATCTAGAAGACCTGGCTGTGCGCGACCAGTACGGATTTTGCTAAGACGAATATCTAATGAGTCTAAAGCTTTCTGCATACGGTCTTGAGCTTTCTGCTGTACGTCGTTTAACATTTTCGGGGCTCCTTATTAACTTACGAGTGTACCTTCTGATTCGCCTTTTGCAGCTCTCATGAAAGCACCGTCTTTACCCATAGAAAATACTCTGATTGGCATGTGATGGTCTCTTGCTAAAGCAAAAGCTGTTAAATCCATCACTTCTAACTGCTTTTCTATAACTTCATCAAAGCTAAGAGTATCATATTTTTGAGCACTCTTGTCTTTAAATGGATCTGCAGTGTAAACGCCATCAACTTTTGTAGCTTTGAGAACCTCAGAGCACTGAAGTTCAACTGCTCGTAATACGGCAGCTGTATCAGTTGTGAAGAAAGGATTTCCTGTGCCACCAGCGACAATCAGTGAAGATCCTGAATCTAAAATCTCACGGCCTAGTGTTGCTGAATACTGAGTGGAAATGGAAGGAACTCCATAAGCACTCATCAGCACACACTTACCACCCTGAGCTTTTAATTCCTCACGCATTGCAAGACCGTTCATTATGGTTGCAAGCATCCCCATCTGGTCTCCGGTAACTCTGTCAAAGCCAGCTTTCTGTAAAGCTGCACCTCTAAAAATATTACCGCCACCGATTACCAGAACGGTTTGAACACCTTCGTTCTGAACAGCTCTGATTGCCTTTGCTGTATTAGACAGAACAGATGGATCAATACCAAAACCATTGTCACCGCTTAAAGCTTCGCCTGAAATCTTAAGCAGAATTCTTCTTGTTTTGCAATTTAGCTCTGAGGACATGTTCATCTCCGCAAATTATTTCTGTGCGGCAGCTACTTGAGCCTGAACTTCAGCAGCGAAGTCAACAACAGCCTTCTCAATACCCTCACCTACTTCGAAGCGGATGAATGATACTGCATCAGCATTGTGCTCCTTTAACATCTGACCTACAGAAATCTCTGGGTTCTTAACGAATGGCTGACCAGTTAAAGAAACTTCACCAGTGAACTTCTTCATACGGCCTTCAACCATCTTCTCAGCAATAGCCTGTGGCTTGCCTGACTTCATAGCGATTTCGATCTGAACCTGACGCTCGTGCTCAACAACTTCTGCTGATACGTCTTCTGGCTTTACGAAATCTGGCTTAGAAGCACAGATGTGCATTGCAACATCCTTAGCTACTGACTCATCGCCACCCTTGATAACTGCAGCAACACCAATGCGCTTGTTTGAGTGAACGTATAAACCTAAAGTCTCGCCTTCCTTAGCTTCAACTAAAGCAACACGACGTAACTGTAAGTTCTCACCAATCTTAGCAACTAGAGCTGTTAAAGCATCAGCAACAGTCTGACCATCTAACTGAGCAGCCTTTAAAGCCTCAACGTCTGAGATGTTTGATGCTAAAGCTAAATCAGCAACTTTCTGAGCATAAGTTACGAACTCAGCGTTCTTAGCACAGAAGTCAGTCTCTGAGTTAACTTCTACTAAAGCAATCTTGTTAGCATTGTTTGCAACAGCAATGATACCTTCAGCAGCGGTACGGCCTGCCTTCTTAGCAGCCTTAGCAGCACCACTCTTACGCATTGCGTCGATAGCAGCCTGCATATTACCATCAGCAGCAACTAAAGCCTTTTTGCAGTCCATCATGCCTGCGCCAGTTGCATCACGTAATTCTTTAACCATAGCAGCGGTTACGGTAGCCATGTTTATATCCTCTTAATTTGTAAAAGGCCGGATTATACCGGCCTTTAATGTTTATAAAGATCTTTTACAAAAAAGCTGGCAAATTTATTTGCTTTGGCAAATATTATTCAGCCTTTGACTCTTCAGCCTTAGCCTCAGCAGCTAAAGCTTCCTTGTCCTGACGAACTGCATCTGCGCGAGCAGCGTTGATTGTCTCAACAGCGCCCTTTAAATACAAATCAACAGCACGGATAGCATCATCGTTGCCAGGAATTACGTAGTCAACACCATCTGGGTTGGTATTGGTATCAACGATAGCAACAACAGGAATACCTAAGTTGTTAGCTTCCTTAATAGCAATGTGCTCAACTTCAGCGTCGATTACGAATAATACATCTGGTAGACCGCCCATGTCCTTGATACCGCCTAATGAACGGTTTAACTTCTCAAGCTCACGGGTACGTAATAAAGCTCCTTTCTTGGTTAACTTCTCTAAAGTACCATCCTGAGTCTGGGTCTCAAGCTCCTTTAAACGCTTGATTGACTGACGAACAGTCTTCCAGTTTGTTAACATACCACCTAACCAGCGGTGATCAACATAGTACTGGCCACACTCAGCAGCAGCTGAACCAACTCTATCGCTTGCAGCACGCTTAGTTCCAACAAATAGAACCTTACCCTTATGAGCAACAGTGTTGCTTAAGAAGTTTAAAGCAGACTCATAGCACTCAACGGTCTTCTCTAAGTTGATGATGTGAATACCGTTACGTGCACCGAAGATGTACTGTTTCATCTTAGGATTCCAGTAACGTGTCTGATGACCGAAGTGAACACCTGCCTGAAGCATGTCGCGCATAGTGATTGATGACATATTGAATTTCCTCAAAATTTAGGGTTAAGCCTCCACTGTTCTCCTCTGTTAACCATAATGGCACCCAACATAAGGATTGGCTGAACAGTGTGCGTTTTCTTAAAAAATACAGATTGTATCGATAGTTAACAGATACAACACCCCTTTATCCACATAAAAAGGCAACATATTTTATCACGTTTCAAAGGGATTTATAAAAATTTCTTAAAAAAAATATCATCTTTTGTTTCATCAGTTTTCTTCAGTTTCGAATCTCTGCATTCAACAATAAAATCAGAACATTATTGCTCACTATTTTAGAAAAATTAGCTCAAAAAAATATATAATCTTTGATAGTTGAAAAATAAGGAATAAGCAAATGGATATTACATTAAAATCACCAAGTGAAATTGAAAAAATGAGAGCTGTTGGCGCTGCAACAGCCAGGGTACTTGAGATGATTGAGCCTTACATAGTACCAGGCGTAACCACAGATGAATTAGATAAGATCATGAATGATTACATTGAACAAAAAGAAAATGCAATCAGTGCTGATCTTGGCTATCAGGGTTATCCAAAGGCTACCTGCATTAGTATCAATGAGGTTGTCTGCCACGGTATTCCAGGTCCACACAAACTGCACAAGGGTGATATTGTTAATATCGATGTTACCGTATTAAAGGACAAATATCACGGCGACAGCTCAAGAATGTTCATTGTTGGCGAGACATCACCTCGTAATCAGCAGCTTTGTAAATGCGCTCAGGAAGCTATGTATGAAGCTATAAAAACAGTTCGTCCTGGTTCTAATCTTACAGAAATCGGTGCAGCTATCCAGAAAGTAGCTGATAAAGCAGGTTTCTCTATTGTTCGTGACTACTGCGGTCATGGCATCGGAAAAGGTTTCCATGAGGAGCCATCTGTTCTTCATTACAAGAACAATTTCAACTGTATCCTTGAAGAGGGAATGTGCTTTACCATTGAGCCTATGATTAACGCAGGAACCTATAAGTGCAAGGTTAACAAAAAAGATGGATGGACTGTTACAACAGCAGACAAACAGCCATCAGCTCAGTATGAGCATACACTTTTAGTTATACCAAACGGTGTTGAAGTTCTAACTTTAAGAAAGGACGAAGACTTTCCAAGGATCATTGTTCATTAGGAATAATTTATGTTTGAGACTATCAGTGTTCCAAGAAAAGTTATAGAAACAAATGTAAATGATGCTTTCCCTTTTGTTTCTAAAATTTCTGATATTTCCGATATCAAGCAATTCAGAGAACGTATTAGTGAATATAAAGAATACAGAATTCAATGCTTTGATAAAGGATTCAGAGTATCTGATCTGCTGAACTCTCAAACCAAAAGTCTTGATGATTTTTTGGCAAAGATTTTTGAAAAATATATCGCTCGTTTTGATTATCTTGCTCTTGTCGCTGTTGGCGGATACGGAAGAAAGGAACAGTTTCTTGAATCCGATATCGACCTTTTAATTGTCTCTAAACTTGATCCAATACCTTATGAAGCAAAAGAGGCTATTGAATCATTTATTTCTTTTTTATGGGACTTAAAACTCGATCTTGGCACTTCTGTCAGAACCATTAAAGAGACCATTCTTGCATCAAGAGAAGACATCACAATCATTACCAATCTTATTGAAACTCATTTTATCGCTGGAAATCAGAGCTTATATGAAGATCTTATTCACAGCATTACAGAAGACGATTTTTGGGATGATGAAAAGTACTTTGATGCAAAAGTAAAAGAACAAAACGAAAGATATCATGCATTCAGAGATACCATCTACTCGTTAGAGCCTGATATAAAAAATAATCCTGGCGGTCTTAGAGATCTGCATATTATGCAGTGGCTTGCTCTTAAAATTTACCATTTGGGCAAATATGACAATCTGCATACTATTGGACTTTTGACAAAAGAAGAATATGACGAATATCTTGCATGCCGTGATTTTCTCTGGGACGTAAGATATGCTATTCACTGCAATTCAAATTCGAATATCCTAAGATTGGATTTTCAAAAATCTATTGCAAAAACTTTAGGCTATGGCGACGAAGGAAATGCTCCTGTCGAAGCAATGATGCGTGATCTGTACAGAATCTTCCATAGAGTTCTTGAACTGAACAATATGGTTCTGCAACAGGTATCCATTGATATAAAAGGATATGTTGGTGACGAATTCTCAGAGCCTGTATTTTTGAACAACGCATTTGTTCAAAGAGGACAGTATATCGATGTAATTGATCATGAAATCTTCAAAAACGATCCTGAAAAAATGCTCGATCTTTTCCTTGCTATAGGAAGCCATCCTGAGATCAACAAAATCCATGTAAACTGCCTGAGAGCTCTTAGAGAAGGCAGAAGAGAATTAAAGGATCATCTGATTACTATTCCTCAGTGCAGAAAGAAATTTAAACAGATCCTAACTAGCACAGACAGTCTTCCTTTAGTACTAAGACTTATGCATGAAACCCATGTTCTGTCTAGCTATATGCCGCAGTGGGCAAGAATTGAAGGTCTTGCACAGTTTGACAGATTCCATCTGTTCAGTGTTGATGAACACACAATACGAGTGCTTTCAAATCTAAATGAACTTGCAATAAAAAGAGAGCCTATTTATCAGCTTTTTAGAAATGTCAGAAGAAAAATTGCAGATCCTGAAATTCTGTTCTGCGCAGCTTTATTGCATGACATTGCAAAAGGTAGAGGTGGCAGTCATGCAGCTAAGGGTGCAAAGGAAGCAGAAGCATTCTGTATTCTGCACGAATTTAATGAATATCAGACTAACCTAATTTCATGGCTGGTCGGTGCTCATCTGATGTTCAACACTACAGCAACTAGAAGAGATACCACTGATCTTGAAGTTATAAACAACTTTGCTGATTTCGTTCAGGATGAAGAACATCTCAACAATCTGTACTGTCTGACAGTAGCTGATATATCAGCCACAAATGACAATGTTTGGAATTCATGGCAGGACAACATTTTCAGACAGCTTTATCAGGCTACAAAGCTTGCTGTAACTCAAAGTGAAGCTGATCTTGTAAAGAGCATGCTCCTTCAAGCTAACGAAAAGAGAGAAAGAGCTATTGAAATAACAAGGGACTGCAAAAAGGACGATCTGCTTCGCTATATGCGACAGTTCCCTAATGACTATTTCATACACTATTCTGTTGAAGATATATCCTGGCATGCAAGAAATATCCTTAGATACAGAAAAAATGATGAGCCACTGATCCTGTTTTCTCAGACTCCTAACGTTGGTACTGAATTACTGTTCTATTACAAGAGCACATCCCCATCAATGTTCACAAACCTTGTAATTACAATGGCTGTAAAGCAAATGAACGTTTTTAGTGCACAAATCTTTTTAACGCACGATTTTCATGCATTGTGCACAATTATGTTCCAAAACAAAAAAGGACAACCTCTTGATCATGACCGCTTAAACGGCCTAAGAAAGGCTATTCTGACAGGGCTAAAAGAAGATAGCCAAGTACTTAATTTATCTACAATTAATCACAAAATTTTCGAGGTTCCAACCACCATTTCTTACCTCGATTCTAAGTCAGAAAAACAGACTAAACTGGAAATTTCTACGCTTGACAGACAGGGACTGTTAGCTAAAATCGGCATAACACTTGGTAATTTAGGATGTCTAATCAGAGCCGCTAGAATTACAACAACTGGCGAAAGAGCTGATGACTATTTTGCAATTACTGACAGTAACGGTCTTCCTTTAGATGCAAACAGAAAAGAAGAGTTAAGTGTTGCACTGAAGAAAGCTCTAGATGAGTAAAAGTTATGATCCGCCTAGGAGTATTTTAAATGTCTGTTCAGGATTTACAGGGTATTATTGAGAACGCTTTTGAGAATCGCGCAAACATCAATTCAAAAACAGTTTCAGCTGAATTAAAAGATGCAATTAATCAGGTTATCGATGCACTTGATAGAGGTGAAATCAGAGTAGCTGAAAAAGTTAATGGCGACTGGGTTACAAACCAGTGGATAAAAAAAGCTGTTCTATTATCATTCAGAATTGAAGACAATTTCCTAACAGAAGTTCCAGGTGGTGCATTCTACGATAAGGTTCCATTAAAGTTTGACGGCTATACTGCTGAAAGATTTGCAAAGGAAGGTATCCGTGCAGTTCCAGGTTGCGTTGTAAGACGTGGTGCATTCCTTGAAAAAGACACTATCCTTCTTCCATCATTTGTTAACATCGGCGCACATGTTGGTTCTGGCACCATGGTTGATACATGGGCTACAGTAGGTTCTTGTGCTCAGGTTGGTAAGAATGTACATATTGCAGGTGGTGCAGGTATCGGTGGTGTTCTAGAGCCAGTTCAGGCAGGTCCTACCATCATTGAGGATAACTGCTTTATCGGTGCACGTTCAGAAGTTGTTGAAGGTGTTATCGTAGGTGAAGGCTCAGTTATTTCAATGGGCGTTTTCCTTGGTAAATCAACAAGAATCTACGACAGAACAACTGGTGAAATCAGCTATGGCAGAATTCCTCCACATTCAGTTGTTGTTGCAGGTAACCTTCCATCAAAGGATGGCAAGTATTCCCTTTATGCTGCAATTATTGTTAAGAAGGTTGATGAAAAGACCTTATCAAAGGTTGGTCTAAACGATCTTCTTCGTCAGGCTCAAGAAGAAGTTTCTCACATGTAATAGTGTGTAATAACAGATCTTTAAAGGAGGCAAATGCCTCCTTTTTTCATATATCAGTGATTTCAGATTCTGTTATCTTCTTTATCACATTGGTACTATTATGTCTTCATCAATATCATCGTCACTATTGATGATATCATCTGGCAGACCATCTTTATCGTCATACTTATCCTGCTCAATGGTCATCT